>NZ_BAABGT010000024.1:0-221543 GCF_039541715.1 Pseudonocardia xishanensis | reverse complement strand
TGGGCCCACCGCGTCACCGCCGCCGCTTGACACCGCTACGCCATGGGATGTCTGAGCGGTGCCGGGTTCGGGCGGAGCCCGGTTCTTGTCTCGTCACCATTGTCACTCGATGATGGAGCGGTGCTGACGCTCCGGCCGCTGCGAGGTGATGACGTGCCTGGGCTGGAGATGCTCACAGCAGCTGACGTGGAGTGGAAGCGGCGGCTAGGAATGCCACATGCCACGTGGTGGCGGCTCGTGTCCACAGACGCGGACCGCTTTGGTTGGCTGGTAATCTCCGACGAAGAGGTAATCGGTTACGTCGACGCGGAGCGCGACGGTGGCACGGTCTCGATGGCGATGGCGGTATTCGAGTCGTGGCGGGGCCGCGGACACTCACGGAAGATCATCGAGCTGCTGACGACCGTGGAGCCGTTGTGTAGCGCTCGCGCGCTTATCGCGACTGTAGAGCCCGACAATCGGGCCAGCCGTGCAGTTGCCCGATCGGCTGGTTTCTTCGAAGACGGCCGCGACAAGGATGGGCTGGTCATCTACAGGATGCAGCTCTGATCAAATCGACACCACAGCGGCTGGGCCGGGTAGCCAGTGCCACCGGCCGTGAGCGGGCCGGAGGCAGGAGCGAGCGAGCCGGGTGGTGCTGGCGTAGCCGGCCCGCGCCGCCGGAGGCGGCGCCTTGATCCAAGAGAGTCCTATCCGGCAGTGCGGCCGCCCCAGCCCGGTGGGCTGGCCATAAGGTGCGACGGTGGCCGTGGCGATGCGGGCGTTCGTACAGCAGGGTGTGGCGGACGGAGCCGAGTGGGCGACCGTGCACGGTGTCGCGGAGAAGCTGCTCGCGCACCTGAACGAGCCGGAGGCGTTGGAGCAGCTCGCGGTTGCGAACATGCCGGGCCAGTCCAGCGCGCTCGTGCAGGCCACGTTCGCCGAGTTCGCCCGCGACCTGGGCTTCGTCGACGAGTCCAGAGGACTGTTCGACAGCTACGAGAACCGCGCGCTCCGGCCGGACTACTACCTGCCCGTCGGCGCGAACGGCATCCTGCTCGAAGTCGAGCGGGGCAAGACGACGATCAACAACATGGACCTGCTCGACTTCTGGAAGTGCCACCTGTGTGAGCACGCGAACTACCTGTTCTTGATGGTCCCGCAGGAGCTGCGCCAAAACGCCACGATGTCGCCTCGGCGAGAGTTCAACACCGTGGTCAAGCGCATGGCGTCGTTCTTCGTCCCGCGGAACTACACCAACGTCCGGGGCCTGTGCGTCTTCGGCTACTGAAGGGCCGGCCTGCTCTGCTTCGAGCTCGCCCATAGGGTCACCCAGTGCAGCTCGTGGAGTGGGCCGAGGAGACGGCCCGTGATCGTCTGGCGGAGGCGTTGCCGCGTCGGTGGTCGCATGTGCAGGCGGTGGCTCGGCGGGCCGGGCAGCTCTCGCCGCCGCTGGGCGAGGATGGGGAGCTGCTGCACGCTGCTGCGTGGCTCCACGATGTTGGCTACGCCCCAGAGCTGGCGACGACCGGGTTTCATCCGCTCGACGGGGCTCGGTATCTCAGGACCGAAGACGTCCCGAGTCGGCTCGTCGGCCTGGTCGCGATGCACTCTTCGGCGGCCGCGGAAGCGGAGCTGTTCGGGGTGGCGGACCAGCTCGGGGAGTTCACCGACGAGCGGACGCTGACGCGGGATCTGCTGTGGTGGTGCGACATGACCATCGGCCCGGACGGGCAGTGCATGACCTTCGAGGAGCGGATGGACGACGTGCGGGCTCGCTACGGCCCGGACCACTACGTCACGCAAGCCCTCGACCGCGGCATGGCCGAGCGGGTGGGCGCGGTCGAGCGCGCGGAGGCGTGGATCGCCTCGGTGGGGCTGGCCGGTCAGGTGTAGAAGGGCTCGGTCCGTTCCTGGAGTCCGTGGTCGATGCGGAGCCGGATGGAGGGGTGGATGTCCAGCTCGTCGAGCTGGGCGGGGTCGACCCAGCGGACCTCGGAGGACTCGTCGCTCGTGCGCGGCTCGCCACTGATGGGGCGGGCGCGGAAGCAGATGGAGAACTCCTGGCGGACCTCACCGTCGTCGTAGGCCATGACATGGTGGGGGTTGGAGTAGATGCCGATCAGGCCGGTGACCTCGACGGTGATGCCGGTTTCCTCGATGGTCTCGCGGATGACGGCTTCGGTCATGGTCTCGCCGAGCTCATGGCGGCCGCCGGGGATGGCGTGCTTGTCGTTGTCGGTGCGGCGGATCATGAGCAGCCGCCCGGCGTCGTCGCGGACGAGCGCGGACAGGGCGATGACGATGCTGTTGGGCTTGGGTGCGTCGGGGTCGTCGAGATAGTCGGTCCGGGTCACGGACTCAATGGTTCACCATGTGGCGGGCTTCGACAGCGTCCAGACGTCGACGAAGCTGGTGGCGTAGGTGTCGAACAGGTCGCCGGCGCCGAGTTTGCGCAGGTGCAGGGCGGGGGCGTGGGCTCCGGGGACGCCGTAGACGTGGGCGTTGACGATCATCTGCTCGTCGAAGCGGAAGATCGAGTTGTAGAGCGTGGTCTTGTGGAAGCGGAACTCGATGCCGGGGGTGTCGAGCAGGGGCTTGTAGGCGGCGAGGCCGTAGCGGATGCGGGCGGCGAGGACGCCCTTGCCGAGCTGCTCCTCCTCGCTGCGCAGGGTCACCGCGCGGCAGGCCGGGTCCCCGAAGTTGATCCGGATGGTGACGCCCGCGGCGGCCTTCTCGGACAGGGTGCGGATGAAGTTGGGTCGCTCGACGAGGAACTGACCGGCGTGCACGAGGACGTCTATGCGGTCGCGGGCCTCGGCGAGCAGGTGGTCCCACAGGTCGAGCGGGACGGCGTTGCGGTGCGGGTAGGCCCCGACGATCTCGGACGCGGCGATGCTGGCCTGACGCTCGGGTGGCAGCGCGGCGGGCCACAGGTACGACTCCGGCTGCGCCAGCACAGCGGCTAAGGCGTTGCGGTGCTTGGGGTACGGCGTGCGATCCTGAGTCATCCACCGCTCGACCGTCTTGGGGTCGACGCCGATCTTCTCGGCCGCATCGGCGGTGCTGAGGCCGGCGCTGAGCAGTGCGTCGCGCAGCCGTTCGTTCGCCACTGCCACTCCCGAGGGACGACTTCAGGGACGACTTATCGTCCCTCAGACGTCCTTACTTGTCCAGCCGTGTGGTGAAGCCGTCCGCGGAATCTGCGGAGAGTGAGTAGCCGACGGACACCGGGTCGGCCGGGTCCGCGGACCTCACGGAGTCACCTGTGATGCAGGGCAACACGTACGCCGGCTACAACAAGTTCCCCAGCTCGATGGAGCAGCTGATGCCCTTCGGGGCGTGGCTCGTCTCGGGTGTCGAGCCGATCAAGGACTTCGACGCGTCCGGGCGCGGTCCGGACGAGTTCGTGCAGGCCAGGGACAAGGACACCGGGCTGCCGCTGTGGATGGTCACGGTGCAGTCCGGGGACCTGGAGAACGCCCCGGCCTGGCTGCACCGGTTGAAGGTGAAGGTCGTCGCCGAGCGCCAGCCGGAGCTACCGCCGGTCATGCCCGGCACCCCGTTCCGGCCGGTGTACCTGGAGGGGCTGGTCGTCGTCCCGTACATGGACGACAAGGCGTGCACGCCGGCTGAGCCGGGCCGCCGTCACCGCTGCCGGGCCAAGGTCGCCTACTCGGTGCGGGCTTCAGGCATCCGGGCGCCGAGGACCAACGAGCGCCCGGCGCCGAGCCAGGAGAACGCGGCATGAGCGCCCCGACCGTGATCCCCGCTTCCGTCCTCGTAGACCGTGCCCTCACCCGACTCTGGCGGGCCAAGACTGCCGCGTTCCGGATGCCGTACGACACGCCCGCGCAGTCTGCGGCCCGTGCCCGCACGATCGCGGAGCTGTTCGGCCGTGAACGTCGCTGGTGGGAGGTGCTGACGCGGCACAGCTCCTCGGAAGTCGCGTGGCCCTACCGGCAGGCGGTCATCGAGGCGACGGCCAAGGCCCGTGGGGACGCGATCTTCTGGAACGAGACCGCCGCCTTCTGGACCGCCCGCGCCAACGGCGCGACGGCCGATGAGGCGGACGCCGCGAGGTGGTCGGCATGAGCACCGATCGTGTCCTCGCTCGCGTCCGGAAGGTCGTCGGCACCGCAGGCCTGGAGCGCCTCGGCCCCGGCGGCACCCGCTCGACGCTGCGCGCGCTGCTGTTCGACGGCGCCGGTGTCCCCGCCTGGCACCAGGCCGCCGCCTGCCGGGACCTCGGCTCGGAGGCGTTCTTCGTCGACTCCGCCCCGGACGCGAACCTGCGGGTCCAGGCGGCCAAGCGGGTCTGTCGGGGCTGCCCGGTCCGCACAGCCTGCCTGGCCGACGTCATGGCCTGGGAGCGGCCCTCGCGCCGTTACGGCGTCGTCGGCGGGCTGTCCCCGGTCGAGCGGCAGCGGCTGCACCTGCGGATGCGGGAGGCCTGATGCGCCGCACCCGTCCCCGCCGCGCCCCGGAGCGCTGCGCCCTGTGTGACCGGCAGATCGCCCGGCGCACCGCCACCCACCGCCACCACTGCTGTGCCCGACTGACCGCCGGTCTCGTCCCGGCGAGGAGGTACCTCTGATGTCCCGTCGCATGATCGTCCGCCCGAGCGACACCCGGAACAACCGGGCCGAGCCGTTCGAGGTCTTCACCCGCCCCCAGCGCTCCCTGCCCGCCCGGATCGCCGGTCTCGTGCTTCGGCTGCGCGCCGAGATCATCACCGCCGCCGTCCTGCTGATCGTCTGGCTCTGGCTCGCCGGCCTGGTCGATACCTGGCCGGTCGCCGCGGCCTTCGGGGAGCTGATCACCGGCCCGCCCGACACCCCGGACGACACCGGGTCGGCCACCGTCGGCGGGCTGCTGCTGTCCGCGCTCGTGGTCGCTGTGCTCGTCGGGGTCGTGTTCGTGGTGCCGCGGTCGCGTCGGTTCGTGGTCCGTCGCGGGTGGGCGGTGATGTCGCGGCATCGGCTGCGGGCGGTGTTCGTCGAGCGTCGGGTCATGAACTACACCGGGAACCTGCCCGTCATCGTTTGGGCGCGCCCCACCGCCGTGGGTGAGCGGGTGTGGCTGGTCCTGCGGGCCGGGATCGAGCTGGGCGACGTCGAGCGCAACCTCGACTACATCGCCTCGGGCTGCTGGGGCAGGGCTGCCCGTGCGGAGGCTCGCCGCTCGATGACCGCGCTGGTGGTCGTCGACGTCGTGCGCCGCGACCCGCTCTCCGCTGGCCCCGCGGTCGTCTCGCCGATCCCGCATGTCGTGCCTGCGCCGGTGCCCGTCCTGGAAGGGGCCTGAACATGAGTGTCCTGTCCCGCTTCACCCCGCGACCCGCGCCGACTCCCGGCGGGCTGTCGATGTTCGACCCGGTCGCGCTCGGCATCGACGAGAACTCCACGCCCGTGCGGATCGGGCTCGCCTACCGCAACATCCTGCTGGCCGGAGAGCCCGGCTCGGGCAAGTCCGGCGGCCTGAACAACATCGTCGCCCACGCCGCACTGTCGCTGGACTGTCGGCTGTGGCTGATGGACGGCAAGCGCGTCGAGCTCGGCCTGTGGCGCTCCTGCGCGGACCGGTTCGTCGGCGCGGACATCGCCGAGGCCCTCGACACCCTCACCGCTCTACAGGTCGAGATGGACCGCCGATACGACGACCTCGACGCCGCCGGCGCCCGGAAGATCACCCCCGGTGGGGAGCCGCTGATCGTCCTGGTCGTCGACGAGGTCGCCTACTACTCGGCCACCACCGGCGACCGCAAACAGCGCGACGCCTTCGCCATGCTCCTGCGTGACGTCGTCGCCCGCGGCCGCGCCGCCGGGATCATCACCGTCGCCGCCACGCAGCGGCCCTCGCACGACATCATCCCCACGTCGCTGCGGGACCTGTTCGGGTACCGGCTGGCGTTCCGGTGCACCACCGAGACCAGCTCCGACATCGTCCTCGGCCACGGCTGGGCCACCCGCGGCGCCGACGCCTCACTCATCGACCCGGCCGACCGCGGCGTCGGATGGCTGCTCGCCGAGGGCGGACTCCCGCGCCGGATCCGCTGCGCCTACCTCGACGACCCCACCATCACCATGATCGCCGCCTACGCCGCCGAGCTGCGCGCCGAGGCAGGTGAGAGCTGATGTCAGCGCTGCACCGCTCCACCGAAGCGACGCTGATCCATGTCGTGGTCATCGTGGTCACGCTCGCCGCCGGGGTCGCCGCGGTCGTCCCCGCGTTCGAAGCCTGGTTCAACTCGGCCGTCTTCGTCGGTCTCGGCGCCGGCGCGCTGTGGATCGTCATCGCCCTCGTCCGGCGGGAGCTGCGCATCCGCCGCCGCCTCGATGCGATCCGCAACGAGCCCACCCCTGCGCGCCACATCGACACCCGGCACTGGCACACCACCACCGATCGGAGGGATGCCGCGTGACCGAGATCGAGACCCCGGCGCCCGTGGGCAAGCTGCTCGCCCCGCTCGCCCGCCAGCTCGCCGAGACCATGGCCACCGAGGTCGGCGCCTGCGTGCGCCCTCTCGCCGTGCGCCGCACCGACACCACCACCGGCGCCACGACCGTCGTACCTATCCCATGCGGCACGACCCGCGCCTCCAAATGCCCATCCTGTGCAGACCGGGCACGGAAGCTGCGGGTCTGGCAGGCACGAGAAGGCTGGCACCTCACCGAAGAGCCCCGGGTCGAGACCGCCGAGCCCACCCAGGAACAGATGGCTCTCATCGGATACCGAGCCGACCTCGAGTCCGCCCGCACCGCCGCCCTCGAGGCCGACGACCGCCACCAAGTCACCGAGCTGGACCGCGCCATCGACGACTGCGAGACCCTGCTCCGCGGCGAAGGCATCCGCGGCAGCCTCCCGCGCCGCCATCCCGACGACGACAAGCCCCGCCGCCGTGTGCGCTCCACCCGTCGACGTCAGGACGTCCCGGATCTCCCGCGGCGTCGGGTCTCGGCCCGCACCACCGGCCGGACCTTCGAGGGCCGCGACGGGCGCACCTTCCAGCCCTCGACGTTCCTCACGCTCACGATGCCCTCCTACGGCCGCGTCCACGCCGACGGGACCCCGGTCGACCCGAACCGCTACGACTACCGCCGCGCCGCCCGCGACGCGATCCACTTCGGGCTGCTCATCGACCGGTTCTGGCAGAACCTCCGACGGGCCTGCGGGTGGAACGTGCAGTACTTCGCCACCGTCGAACCCCAGCGCCGCGGAGCACCACACCTGCACGCCGCCATCCGCGGCACCATCCCGCGGGCACTGCTCCGTCAGGTCGCCGCCGCGACCTACCACCAGGTGTGGTGGCCCCAGCACGACCAGCCCGTCTACTCCGCCGACGCGCTACCGGTCTGGGACGAGACCCGCCCCGAGCCCTGCTACGTCGACCCCACCACGGGAGAGCCGCTGCGCACGTTCGACCAGGCCCTCGACGACATCGACGACGACCCCGACCTGCCGCCCGCCCACGTCGTGCGGCTCGGGACACAGGTCGACGTTCAAGGCGTGCTCGGCGGCAGCGACAAGGCGGGCGAGTGCCTCGGCTACCTCGTGAAGTACCTGACCAAGTCCATCGACGAATGCCACACCGCCGAGACCGACCGCCAGGCCGTGCACGTCGAGCGGTTCGTCCAGGCCCTCCGGTATGAGCCCTGCTCCGAGAAATGCGCGAACTGGCTGCTCTACGGCGTGCAGCCCGAGGGCGCCAAGGCCGGGCTGATCCCCGGACGGTGCAAGGGCAAGGCCCACAAGCCCGAACACCTCGGCTACGCCGGCCGCCGCTGCCTCGTCTCCCGCAAGTGGTCCGGCAAGAACCTCACCGAGCACCGCACCGACCGCCGCGACCACGTCCTCCGCGCCCTCGGCGCCGTCGGGATCACCCCGCGGCAAGCCACCGAGGACGACCCCGGCGACCGGTACGTCTGGACGCCGATCCGGCCCACCGACCCCGACCAACCCGACCGCGTCGAGCTGCTCATGCGCTCGATCTCCGAACGACGGCGATGGCGCGAGCAGTACGAGCGAGCACGGGCAGGACTTCCGGCAACCGAGACCCGAGGGGAGGTGGCGTAGATGGAACGGCAGCTGTTGACGGCCGAGGAGGTCGCCGAGGTCCTGCACATCGGCCGGACGCGCGTCTACGAGCTGATCTATGCGGGCCAGCTCCAGTCGATCAAGATCGGGCGGCTTCGGCGCGTGCCCGTGTCGGCCGTCGAGGAATTCATCCGGCAGATGGTCGGTGAGGCCGCATGACCGGGCGGCGCCGCGGAAGCGGTGAGGGCTCGATCTACCGCCGCGCGGACGGCAAGTGGGTCGCGATGCTGGATCTCGGCTGGGAGAACGGCAAGCGCCGCCGACGCGCGGTCTACGGCAAGACGAGGGCCGAGGTCGCCGCGAAACTCAAAGAGCTGCACCGCGCCCAGGAGGACGGCGTCAACCTGGCTGCCAAGCCGCGGACGCTCGCGGAGTGGCTCGACGAGTGGCTGAACGACATCAAGGCGAAGGACGGGACGCGGCCCTCGACGCTCGACCGCTACCGGCTCGTCGTCCGCCTGGACCTCGTGCCCGCGCTCGGCAAGATCCGCGTGGACAAGCTGACGGTGCGAGACGTCCAACGCTTCCTGACCGCGAAGGGCGAGACCTCCTCCCCCGGCGGCGTCGCGAAGATCCACGCGGTGCTCCGGGCCGCCCTCTCGGACGCCGTGCGGTTTGAGCTGGTCAGCCGGAACGTGGCGAAGTCGGTCAAGCTCCCGAGCAGCGCTGCGGCGGAGCGACGGGTTCCGACACCCGAGGAGATCCGGCAGCTGTTCACGGCCGCGGAGGGCGATCGGCTCGGCGAGGTCTTCCGGCTGGCGGTCCTGCTGGGACTCCGGCGTGGTGAGCTGCTCGGGCTCCGTTGGACCGACGTCGACCTGGAGAATCGCTTTCTCGTCGTCCGGACAACGATTCAACGGTCGGGAGGTCAGCTGCGTGTGGCCGAGCCGAAGACGCGCAGGTCGGCTCGGCGCATCCGCCTCTCGCAGAGCGCCGTCCGCGCGTTCGAGCGCCAGCGCATCCGGCAGGCCAAGGAACGGCTCGCGGCGGGCTCGGCCTGGCAGGACCAGGGCTGGGTGTTCGCCTCGCAGATCGGCACGCCGACGGAGCCCCGAAACCTGAACCGGCGCTTCGACCAGATCCGGCACGCGGCAGGGCTCGACTGGCTGCATCTGCACGATCTCCGCCACGCCTGCGGGACTTACCTGATCGCCGAGGGCGTCGACCTGCGGACCGTGATGGAGGTGCTCGGACACTCGACGTTCCGGCTCACGATGGACACCTACGCCCACGTGCTCGACGGCCAGCTCCACACCGCCGCGGACGCGATGGACCGGGCCTTCGGGGAGGACTGAGGAGTGCTGTGGCTACACGGTTGGCAACACTCGGCCGATCCGCGAGCGGGCTCCTCAGCGAATCTGCTGGTGAGCGGTGGTGGAGACGAGGGGAATCGAACCCCTAACCCCCGCCTTGCAAAGGCGGTGCTCTGCCAATTGAGCTACGTCCCCGTGGAGCCAAGCCTACCGGGTGGTGGCCTCGTGCCAGGGATCCGTGTCGGTACGGGACCTCAGCGAGAGGGCTACCAGGATCGCGGCGCCGGCCGCGGCGAGAACCGCGAGGAGCTTCTTCACGTCGATCACCTCGAAGCCGGTGGAGTGGGCCTAGCTGGATTTGAACCAGCGACCTCATCGTTATCAGCGATGCGCTCTAACCAACTGAGCTATAGGCCCCTGCGGCGTGCAGAACTTTACAGCAGCCCCGCACGCCGTTCCGCGGGGGGTCAGTCCCGCTCGGAGAGCGTGACCTCGACCCCGCCGACCAGGTCGGCGGAGACGTTGTAGACGAAGGCGCCCACGGTCATGGCCACGGCGAACAGCAGGCTGTTGACCGCACCGATCACCGCGGCGATGCCGAACACGCTGCCCGCGCTGATCAGCGAGCCGCCGCCGCTCTGCTCCCCGCCGGAGACGAGGTCGGCGTAGGTGCCGTTGAGGCGGTCCCAGACGCCCATGCCGTCCAGCACGCCGTACAGCACGCCGACCGCGACCAGCCAGATGAAGAACAGCACCACGGCCAGGACCAGCGCCAGCTTGAGCACCGACCACGGGTCGAACCGCTTGACCTGCAGCAGGGCCTGTCGCGGCGCCCGCTCCCCGACGGCCGGGACCTCGGCGTGCACGTCCGCCCGCAGACCGCCGAACGACGCCTGACCGGAGGAGGGTGCGCCCCCACGGTCCAGGTAGGCCGTGGGGGCCTCGCTGAGCAGCGAGTCCACCGGGGCCTGGCGCGGGGTCGGACGCGAGGTCGCGGTCTCGGTGACCTCCGGGGTGCCCGAGGCCCGTCGCCAAGGGGGCGGGGTGGGCACCGAGCCGGGCTGGAAGGCCTGGGTGACCGGCTCCTCCTCGCGGGCGACCGGGTTCGACGACGACACGTCCGGACGGGGCCGCGGCAGCGGGCTGGGCGCGGGCGCGGCGGACCGGGGGAACACGGCGGTCTCGTTCGGCGCCGGGGAACCCGCGGAGCCGGACTCCGGCTCCGCCGAGGCGGGACCGGGCTCGGCGGCGGAAGCCGACTCCGCGGAGCCGTTGCGTTCCCCCGCCTGCTCGGACTCCCCGGGGTGCACTGCGCCGTTGGCGGGCGTGGTGCGGTCCTCGACGATCTCGGACGCGTCCGCCGGGGCCTCGGGCGCACCGTCCGCGGGCAGCTGTGGCTCACGGACGTAGCCGTCCGTGGCCACTCGGCCGTTCGGCCCCGACGTCGTCGGCGGGTTCTCTTCGTTGTCGCTCACGAGGTGGAGCACTCCTCGACGGTCGGCGTGCAGGGAGGGCGGGGACCGGCGGTCAGCCGGTTCCCTCCGGGGCCTCGTCGTCGTCCTCGGCGTTGCGCGCGACGGCCAGCAGCGTGGCGGTCTCGCCGAGGTTCATCAGACGGACTCCCTTGGTCTGCCGGCCTGCCTTCCGCACCTCGCGGGCCGAGGTCCGGATGACGCCACCGGTGGACGTGATCGCGTACAGCTCGTCGTCGATGCCGACGATGAGCGCACCGACCAGCGTGCCACGCCTGCGGTCGTACTGGAGGGTCAACACTCCCTTACCGCCGCGGCCCTGCACCGGGTAGTCCTCGATCGGCGTGCGCTTGGCGTACCCGCCCGCCGTGGCGACCAGGACGAACTTGTCGTTCTGGACGACGCCGAGCGAGAGCAGCTGGTCGCCGGAGTTGAAGCGCATGCCCAGCACACCCGACGTGGCGCGGCCCATCGGCCGGAGCACCTCGTCCGACGCGGTGAACCGGATGGACTGGCCCTCGGCCGAGACCAGCAGCAGGTCGTCCTCGGCGGAGCAGAGCACCGCGCCGACCAGCTCGTCCTCGTCCCGGAGGTTGATGCCGATCAGGCCGCCCGAGCGGTTGGAGTCGAAGTCCTCCAGGCGGGACTTCTTCACCAGGCCGTTCTTCGTGGCCAGCACCAGGTACGGCGCCGCCTGGTAGTCCTTGATCTGCATGACCTGGGCGATGTGCTCGTCCGGCTGGAAGGCCAGCAGGTTCGCGACGTGCTGGCCGCGGGCGTTGCGGTTCGCCTCGGGCAGCTCGTACGCCTTGAGCCGGTAGACCCGGCCCTTGTTGGTGAAGAACAGCATCCAGTCGTGCGTGGAGCACACGAAGAAGTGGGCGACGATGTCGTCCTGCTTCAGCGTGGCGCCCTGCACGCCCTTGCCGCCGCGCTTCTGCGCCCGGTAGAGGTCGGTCTTGGTGCGCTTCGCGTAGCCGGTCTGCGTGATCGTGACGACCACGTCCTCGACGGCGATGAGGTCCTCGTTGGTGACGTCCCCGTCGTCCGCCACCAGCCGGGTGCGCCGGTCGTCCCCGTGCTTCTCGACGATCTCGCTGAGCTCGTCCCGGACGATCTGCCGCTGCCGCTCGGGCCGGGCCAGGATGTCCTGGTAGTCCGCGATCTCGAGCTCGATCTCGGCCAGCTCGTCGATGATCTTCTGCCGCTCGAGCGCGGCCAGCCGACGCAGCTGCATGTCGAGGATGGCCTGCGCCTGGATCTCGTCGACCTCGAGGAGGTCGATGAGACCCTGGCGCGCGACGTCCACCGTCGCCGACGCCCGGATGAGGGCGATGACCTCGTCCAGCGCGTCCAGCGCCTTGACCAGACCACGCAGGATGTGGGCCCGCTCCTCGGCCTTGCGCAGCCGGAAGCGGGTGCGCCGGACGATGACCTCGATCTGGTGCCGGATGTAGTTCCGGACGACCTGGTCCAGCCGCAGCGTGCGGGGCACGCCGTCCACGATCGCCAGCATGTTGACGCCGAAGCTGTACTGCAGCTGGCTGTGCTTGTACAGGTTGTTCAGCACGACCTTGGCGACGGCGTCCCGCTTGAGCGTGAACACGATCCGCATGCCGATGCGGTCCGAGGACTCGTCGTTGATCTCGGAGATGCCGGTCATCTTGCCGTCGCGCACCATGCCGGCGATGGACTCGACGAGGTTGTCCGGGTTGACCTGGTACGGCAGCTCGGTGACGACGAGGATCGAGCGCCCCTTGGCGTCCTCCTCCACCTCCACGACGGCGCGCATCCGCACCGAGCCGCGGCCCGTGCGGTAGGCGGACTCGATGCCGTCCCGGCCCACGATCAGGCCCGCGGTCGGGAAGTCCGGGCCCTTGATGCGCTCCATCAGCGCCTCGAGGAGCTCCTCGTCCGACGCCTCGTAGTTGTCCAGCGCCCAGACGACGCCGGCACCCACCTCGCGCAGGTTGTGCGGCGGGATGTTGGTGGCCATCCCGACGGCGATGCCCGAGCTGCCGTTGATCAGCAGGTTGGGCACCCGGGCCGGCAGGACGTCCGGCTCCTGGGTCTTGCCGTCGTAGTTGTCCGTGAAGTCGACGGTCTCCTCGTCGATGTCCTGCAACATCGCCATCGCGAGGGGGGTGAGCCTGCACTCCGTGTACCGCATCGCCGCCGCGGGGTCGTTGCCCCGGGAGCCGAAGTTGCCCTGCCCGTCGATCAGCGGGTAGCGCATCGACCACGGCTGCGCGAGCCGGACGAGCGCGTCGTAGATCGAGCTGTCGCCGTGCGGGTGGTAGTTACCCATCACCTCGCCGACGACGCGGGCGCACTTGACGTAGGAGCGGTCCGGCCGGAAGCCGTTCTCCCCCATCGAGTACAGGACGCGCCGGTGCACCGGCTTGAGCCCGTCCTCGACGAGCGGCAGCGCGCGCCCGACGATCACGCTCATCGCGTAGTCGATGTAGGAGCGCTGCATCTCCTGCTGGATGTCGACCGGCTCGATCCGGTCGCCACCGCCGGCGCCGGGGAGCGCCGGGTCCAAGGTGTCTGTCACGAGAGCTCGCTATCTATACGTGTGTATCGGACGGTCAGACGTCGAGGAACCGGACGTCCTTGGCGTTCCGCGTGATGAAGGAGCGGCGGGACTCGACGTCCTCGCCCATCAGCACCGAGAACAGCTCGTCCGCGGTGGCGGCGTCGTCCAGGGTGACCCGCGACAGCATCCGGTGGGCCGGGTCCATCGTGGTCTCCCACAGCTCCTTGGCGTTCATCTCGCCGAGGCCCTTGTAGCGCTGGATGCCCTCGTCCTTGGGCAGCTTCTTGCCCGCCTCGCGGCCCGCGGCGATGAGCCCGTCCCGCTCGGCGTCCGAGTAGGCGAACTCCGGCTCGGCGCCGCGACCACCCCACTTGATCTTGTAGAGCGGCGGGTTGGCCAGGAACACGTGCCCCGCCTCGACCAACGGCCGCATGAAGCGGAACAGCAGGGTGAGCAGCAGCGTGCGGATGTGCTGGCCGTCCACGTCCGCGTCCGCCATCAGCACGATCTTGTGGTAGCGCAGCTTCTCGAGGTCGAACTCATCGTGGATGCCGGTGCCCAGGGCCGTGATGATGGCCTGGACCTCGGTGTTCTTGAGGACGCGGTCGATGCGGGCCTTCTCGACGTTGATGATCTTGCCGCGGATGGGCAGGATCGCCTGGTACATCGAGTCCCGGCCGGACTTGGCCGAGCCGCCCGCTGAGTCGCCCTCCACGATGTAGACCTCGGACTTGATCGGGTCCGTGGAGCGGCAGTCCGCCAGCTTGCCGGGCAGGCCGCCGATGTCACCGGCGCTCTTGCGCCGCACGAGCTCACGCGCCTTGCGCGCCGCGAGCCGCGCCTGCGCCGACGAGACCGCCTTGTTGACGATGATCTTGGCCTCGGCGGGGTTGCGCTCGAACCAGTCCGCCAGCCACTCGTTGCTGATCTTCTGCACGAACGACTTGACCTCGGTGTTGCCGAGCTTGGTCTTGGTCTGGCCCTCGAACTGCGGCTCTGCCACCTTGACGCTGACGATCGCGGCGAGGCCCTCGCGGATGTCGTCCCCGGACAGCGCCGGGTCCTTCTCCTTGATCAGCTTCTTGTCCCGCGCGTACTTGTTGACCGTGGTGGTCAGCGCGGAGCGGAAGCCCTCCTCGTGGGTGCCGCCCTCGTGGGTGTTGATCGTGTTGGCGAAGGTGTAGACGGACTCGGAATAGCCCGAGTTCCACTGCATCGCGACCTCGACCTGGTGGCCGGGACCCTCGCCGGTGTAGCCGATGACCTTCTTGTGGATCGCGTCCTTGCTGCGGTTGATGAACGCGACGAAGTCCTCGAGGCCGCCCGGGTAGTGGAAGGTCTGCTCCTTGACCTTCGCGACGAAGCCCTCCGCGTCGGGCTCCTCCTCGGCGTCCGACTCCGGGTTGCGCTCGTCGCGCAGCACGATCGTGAGGCCCTTGTTGAGGAAGGCCATCTCCTGCAGCCTGCGCTGGATCGTCTCCAGGCTGTAGGTGGTGGTCTCGAAGATCGTGGGGTCCGCCCAGAACGTGATCGAGGTGCCGGTGCGCGTGGACGGCTCGCCCTTGTGCAGCACGCCGGGCACGGAGTGGTCGTACCGCTGGGTCCAGACGAACCCGTCCACGTTGATCTCGACGTCCAGCCTGCTGGACAGCGCGTTCACCACGGAGACGCCGACGCCGTGCAGACCGCCGGAGACCGCGTAGGACTTGCCGTCGAACTTGCCGCCCGCGTGGAGCACGGTGAGCACGACCTCGACGGCGGGCTTCTTCTCCACGGGGTGCATGTCGACGGGGATGCCGCGGCCGTCGTCGATGACCCGGACGCCGCCGTCCGCCGTGAGGGTCACCTCGACCTTGGTCGCGTACCCGGCCATCGCCTCGTCGACGGCGTTGTCCACGACCTCCCAGATGAGGTGGTGCAGGCCACGCTCGCCGGTGGATCCGATGTACATGCCGGGGCGCTTGCGGACTGCTTCCAGACCCTCGAGCACCTGGATCGACGACGCGCTGTAGCCGCTCTTCTTCTCCGCCACTGGGCTGCCTGCTCCTCGCCACGTGAGCCGGCGCCCGAGCCCGCGGGAGGCGGGGCCGGTACCGGCTGGGGGGATCGGCCGGGACCAGCCCGACCGACACACTGTCTTGATTCTACCGGTCGGCTCCGGCAGAAAGACGGCTAGGACACGTCCAGAACCGTCACAGCCGCCCGATCCGGGCCCGAATCGGGTCCGGACGGCCGAAACGGGGGTCGAACGGCGCTCCCGCGCCATCACGGGGCGCTCAGCGGCTCGCTGGCGGACGCGAACGGTCACCCGGTAGTGGCCAGGGGCGCCCGGTCCGCCCCGGCACGGGAGCACGTTTCGTGCTGTCAGCGCGGCGAGGTCGCCGGTTCCGTGCTCTCAGGGTTGCAGACACCGCGCTGAGAGCACGGAAGAGTGGATCATCAACCGGCTTCAGCCGTAGGTGTCTCGCGGGCCCCGACCCCGGACGTGCCGCGGGCCGTGGCGCCAGCTCGGCCCCTGGGGACCCGTGACCCTGATCCGCCGCACGACGTCCGGGCCGACCGCCTTCGCCAGCTGCTGGAGCAGCTGCCGCTGCAGTGTGCGGAGCTGGGTGGCCCAGGCCGTGGACTCGGCCTGCAGGACCAGCTCGCCGTCCCGCAGGGAGACGGGCGTGCAGTGGTCGGCGATGTCCGGCCCGACGAGGGAGTTCCACCGGCCGAGCACAGTCGCGTCGGTGAGCCGGGAGGACCAGCCGCGGTCCATCGCCACCCGGGACACCACCCGGCCGAACGGCTGCGGGTCCCGGTTGTCGGGACCGGCCCCGGACCAGCGCCGACGCCGCCCCCGGGTGCCCTTGGGACGCTCGCCGCGCTGCTCGGCGGCCTGCTCCCTGCGCTTCTGCGCGTTCGCCTCCCGGGCCGCGGCGAGGGCGTCCCGAGCGAGGTCCGCACCCCGCTTCTCGCCCTCCGCCGGACTGCGGTGAGCGGTGTCCCCGGCGCTGTCCCCAGGGCTGTGGGCAGAGCTGTGGGTGGCCGGCGGGGTCGACGGTCGCTGGGCGGCGTTGGGCGGCTTCTTGTGACTGGAGTCACCAGAGGAGCGGGAGTTATCCACAGTATCCACAGCCTTGTCCCCAGGAGCGCCCCGTTCGGGGGGCTCTCGTCATGGTCCGTACCCCTGCACGTCAGGCCGAGTTCGACGGGTCGGACCGGCGCACGGCGCCGCCACCCACCGCGAACCGGGTGCCGCGCAGCTGCGCCGGGACGTCCTCGTCGACGGCCGCGGTCACGATGACCTGTTCCGCCTCTGCGGCGACCGCACACAACGCGCGGCGGCGTTGGGCGTCCAGCTCGGCGAAGACGTCGTCCAGGATCAGGACCGGCTCGACGTCGTCCGCCTTGAGCAGCCGGTAGGACGCCAGCCGCAGGGCCAACGCGATCGCCCAGGACTCGCCGTGGCTGGCGTAGCCCTTCGCCGGGCCCTCACCGAGGTTGAGCAGCAGGTCGTCTCGGTGCGGGCCGACGAGGCACACCCCACGCTCGATCTCCTGGCGGCGGACCTGGGCCAGCTCGTCGAGCAGCATGACCTCCAGGTTCCGGCGGTCCAGCTCGCCGGGGATGGAGCACCTGTACCCCAGCGTCAGCGGGTCCGACGTGGGCGCCACCTCGGAGAACGCCTTCTCCGCGTGGGGCGCGATCCCCTCGACCAGCTCCAGCCGCCCGGCCAGCAGCGCGGCGCCGTGCCGGGCGAGGTGTCCGTCCCACACCTCGAGCGTGGAGAGGTCGGCCTGCCGGTTCCGTGCGGTCTTCAGCAACGCCGACCGCTGCTTCAGTACGCGGTCGTAGTCGCTGCGCACGCCGGCGTAGCGCGGGAAGCGCGCGACGAGCAGCTCGTCGAGGAACCGCCTGCGCTCACCGGGATCGCCGCGCACCAGCGCGAGATCCTCGGGCGCGAACAGCACGCAACGCAGGATCCCGAGGATCTCTCGGGGGCGCGGGACCGGCGCGCGGTTGACCCGCGCCCGGTTCGCCCGCCCCGCGGTGATCTCCAACTCGACGAACAGCTCGCGGCCCTGGTGCACCACCTGCGCCCGCACGATGGCGCGCTCGGCGCCCCGCCGGATCAGCGGGGCGTCGTTGGCGACGCGGTGCGAGCCCAGGGTGGCGACGTAGCCGACGGCCTCGACGAGGTTCGTCTTGCCGACGCCGTTCGACCCGACCAGGACCGTGATCCCCGGCTCGAGGTCGAGCTCGGCCCGCTCCCAGGACCGGAAGTCCTCGACGGCCAGTCGCCGCAGGTGCATCAGCCCTGCGTGCTGCCGGTCCCCGAGCTGGGGCCCGCGTGGTCGCCCGGCGCGCCGGACGGTCCGGCACCGATCTTCTTCACCGCGTGCCCGCCGAACTGGTTCCGCAGTGCCGCAACGGCCTTCATGGCCGGCGACTCGTCCTGGCGCGAGGCGAACCGGGCGAACAGGGCGGCGGAGATCACCGGCAGCGGGACGGCGTGCTGGATGGCCTCCTCGATCGTCCAGCGGCCCTCGCCGGAGTCGTCCACGTAGCCCTCGAGGTCCGCCAGGTGCGGGTCCTCCTTGAGCGCGTTGACCAGCAGGTCCAGTAGCCAGGAGCGAACGACCGTGCCGCGCGACCACGCCTCGATCACCGCGGGCACGTTCTCCACCAGCGGCGAGGCCTCCATCAGCTCGAAGCCCTCGGCGTAGGCCTGCATCAGGCCGTACTCGATGCCGTTGTGCACCATCTTCGAGAAGTGCCCGGCGCCGACGGGGCCCGCGTGCGCGAAGCCCTCCTCGCGCGGTCCCTCGGGGCGCAGTGCGTCGAAGATCGGCATGGCGAGGTCGATGTGCTCCTGCGCCCCGCCCGCCATCAGGCCGTAGCCGTTGTCCTTGCCCCAGATGCCACCGGACACGCCGCAGTCGACGTAGCCGATCCCCTTGGCGTGCAACAACTCCGCGTTGGGGGCGTCGTCGGTGTAGCGGGAGTTGCCGCCGTCGATCACCAGGTCGCCCGGCTCGAGGATGTCCGCCAGTGACCGCACCGTGGAGCGGGTCGGCTCGCCGGACGGGACCATCACCCAGACCACCCGGGGCGCGGACAGCGCCTTGGCGAGATCGGTGAGCGACGGGACGTCCGTGACGTCCGGCCGCGGGTCGTACCCGACGACCTCGTGGCCCGCCGCCCGCACCCGGTCCCGCATGTTCCCGCCCATGCGGCCCAGGCCGATCAGTCCGAGTTGCACGTCCCGCTCCTCGCTCGTGGGTCTACCCGTCGACACTCATCGTGCCGGCGATCAACCCGGGAGGCGCACCGGCATCAGCAGGTGGAGGTAGCCCGGGGTGGCGGGGGGCGCCGCGTCCGTCTCCGAGCCGTCCGCGGGGGGCAGGACCGGGCGCACGAGCGCGGGCCGGTTCGGGGTCGTGAAGGTCAGCTGCGCCTTCTCGGTGTGCAGGGCACCCAGGGCGTCGAGCAGGTAGCCGGGGTTGAACGCGATGGTCAGCGCGCCGCCGTCGAGCGCGCAGGGCAGCTCCTCCTCGGCGCTCCCGACGTCCTCGCCGCCCGCCGCGAGCCGCAGCCCGTCCTCGCCGAACTCCATCCGGATCTGCGCGACCCGGTCGGCGACCAGCGACACGCGCTTGATCGCCTCGACGAGCGCGGCGACCTCCAGCTCGGCGGCCGTGGTGTGCTCGGCCGGGATCAGCTGCCGGAAGCGGGGGAACTCCGCATCCAGCAGGCGGGTGGTGGCGCGGCGGCCGCCGCCGGTGAGGCCGAGCATGCCGTCCCCCGCGGACAGGGAGATCTCGACGCTGCCCGCACCCGCGAGCGTCTTCGCGACGTCCGACAGGGTCTTCGCCGGGATGAGGACGGCGGTGGAGCCGCTCGCGTCCTCCGGCTGCCAGTCCAGCTCGCGCACGGCCAGCCGGAACCGGTCGGTGGCGGCGAGGGTCAGCCGGGTGCCCTCGATCTCGAGTCGGATACCGGTCAGCATCGGCAGCGTGTCGTCTCGGCCCGCTGCGACGGCGACCTGGGCGACCGCGCCCGCGAGCTCGGCCGCGTCGACCGCGCCCGCCCGCTGCGGCATCGACGGCAGCTGCGGGTAGTCCTCGACGGGCATGGTCGGCAGCGAGAAGCGGCTGTTGCCGCAGTTGATCGTGGCCCGGGACCCGTCGACGACCAGGTCGACCGGCTTGTTCGGCAGGGCGCGGGTGATGTCCGCGAGGAGCCTGCCGGAGACGAGCACCTTGCCGGGATCGCCGATCGTCGCGTCCAGCTCCACCCGGGCCGAGGTCTCGTAGTCGAAACCGGAGACCGTGAGCCGGTCCCCGCCCTCGGCGGACGCCGCGTCGACCAGGACGCCGCCCAGGACCGGCACCGGCGGCCGCGCGGGCAGGCTGCGGGCGACCCAGGCTGCGGCATCGGCGAGCACGTCGCGTTCGACCCGGAACTTCATGCGAGGGGGACCTTTCACCGGTGGCCACTGGGTGTGACCGGGAGGCGGGCACACAGAACTGACTGTGAGGAGCCCGGATCTCGGACGGTTCGCGGCGGGTCGTCCCCTCGCGGCTCGGCCGGTCCCGGAGTGACTCCACCGACGCTCCGGGAGTCCGGGTTCGGCCGACTCACCGTAGAGCCTCCCGAGCCCGGGTGTCACGTCGGCGGTGTGCGTCCGACCCGGCCGCCCGTCCGGGGCTCCATCCACCGCGTTGTCTCTCTGTAGTTCTTCGAAGGAGAGAGATACAGCCGTAGAGATAGGGCCTGTGCACAGTGTGGATGGAGCCTTTCGTCGCAGGTCAGGCGGTGCGGCGTCCTGGGGACGGAGCCTGCGGACGGAGCGGGGACGGATCGGCGGGGCGGTGGACAGCCCGGCCGTGGGCGATGTTGTTCCTGGGTTGTCCCCGGCTCGGGGCCGAGTTGTCCACCGTCTCGGGGGCATCCGTCCACCGGTCCCGGCGCGACAATCCACAGAGTTGTCCCCAGATGTGGGTGAAGCGTGGCCATGCGTCCACGCTGTGCGACCGGTCGGCGTTCTCGCGGCGACGCGGTGACGGCGCTCGGACCCTCTGGAGTCCCGCCCTGCACACGATCTGCAACGGTCCGTGACGGAAGCGGTCACGGGACGGCGGTCCCGATCGACGGGCTGTGCGGCGAACGCTCATTAGCAGACGACGAACGGTTCGTATGGGAGCGACACGCGGGTTGCCGAGATCTCGATTCGGAAACGGCGTGGTGGACGACGAGGCCGCGTTGTCGATCTCGCACGGGGCCGTTGTCGATCTTCGAGGCGACCCGCGGGTGGGTCGGTGAGCCTCGCTGGGGTCCGAGCCCCGTGCTCCATGTGGGTGTGAGCATGGTGACGGAGCGAGTTGTGTCCTCGGAGTGAGGAAGGGGGTGGATGCGCTGGGGACAACTCGACGCGGGACGGCGCTCCGGGACAGGACCACCGGCCGCGGATGATCGTTCCGACGGTGCCGGGAACGTCCGGGCGAGCGCCGACGCGTCACCCCCGGCGCGACGGCCGGGAAGCGCTCAGTGCCGTGCGCGCTGCTTGATCCGCGCGGTGAGCTCCTGGACCTGCTCGAAGGTCTTGCGGCGCAGGGAGATCTCGTTGCGGATCTTCTTGTCCGCGTGCATGACCGTGGTGTGGTCGCGGCCGCCGAAGGTCTGGCCGATGCGCGGGAGGGAGAGGTCGGTCAGCTCGCGGCACAGGTACATGGAGATCTGCCGGGCCTGCGCGAGCGCCTTCGTCTTCCCCGGCCCGCAGAGCTCCTCCATCGTCACGTCGAAGAACTCGGCGGTGACGGCCATGATCGTCGGCGCGGTGATCTCGGAGGCCGCGGAGTCCGGGATGAGGTCCCGGAGCACGATCTCGGCGAGCTGGGTGTCCACGGGCTGGCGGTTGAGCGAGGCGAACGCCGTGACACGGATGAGCGCGCCCTCGAGCTCGCGGATGTTCCGCTCGATGCGCTCGGCGATGAACTCCAGCACGTCCCCGGGCACCGCGAGCCGGTCCTGGGCCGCCTTCTTGCGGAGGATGGCGATCCGCGTCTCCAGCTCGGGCGGCTGGATGTCGGTGATCAGCCCCCACTCGAACCGGGTGCGCATGCGGTCCTCGAGGGTCTCGAGACGCTTCGGCGGCCGGTCGGAGGAGACGACGATCTGCTTGTTCGCGTTGTGGAGGGTGTTGAAGGTGTGGAAGAACTCCTCCTGGGTCCCCTCCTTGCCCTCCAGGAACTGGATGTCGTCGACCAGGAGCACGTCGACGTCCCGGTAGCGGCGCTGGAAGGCGACCTTGCGGTCGTCGCGCAGGGAGTTGATGAAGTCGTTCGTGAACTCCTCGGTACTGACGTACCGGACGCGCATGCCGGGGAAGAGCCGCTGGGCGTAGTGCCCCACCGCGTGCAACAGGTGGGTCTTGCCGAGCCCGGACTCCCCCCAGATGAAGAGGGGGTTGTAGGCGCGAGCGGGCGCCTCGGCCACCGCGACCGCGGCCGCGTGGCTGAAGCGGTTGGACGCGCCGATGACGAAGGTGTCGAAGATGTACTTCTCGTTGAGCCGTGTCTGCGACCGCGGCGCGACCGAGTCGTTCGCCTGCGGGGCCGAGTAGGTGGGCCACGGCTCGGGGCGCGCGTCGAGCGGCGGCGGCGCGCCACCCTCGACGCCCGAGGGCTCCGGCAGTGCGGCCGCGTCCGCGGGGTCGATCGGGATGCCCGCCGGTGGGGTGGGCACGTCCGCAGTGGCGCCGTCCGACCCGAGCGGCAGCGGACCGGGGGCGTTGGACTCCGCGATCGCCCCGAGCGACGGTGCCCCGTACGACGGCGCCCCGACCGGACGGCGCGACGGCGGGTCCGGGACCTCGGTGCCGCCGGACGCCGCGTTGGGGTCGACGACGACGGCCAGGTTGACCTGGACCCCGAGATGGCGGCCGATCGCCTCGCTGATGTGGCGACGCAGGATCCGCTCGATGGCGTCCTTGGCGAACTCGCTCGGCGCGGCCAGGAGCGCGGTGCCGTCCAACAGACCGAGTGGGCGGGTGAGGCGGAGGAACGCGCGCTGCTGGGCCGAGAGGCCGGGCCCGCCGTTGTCCGGGGGTGCGGCGAGGTCGGCGATGACCAGGTCCCATACCCGGGCGAGGTCACCTGCTTCGGCCACCGCTGGGCCCCTCTCTTCGCGTCGCCGGCTGGGGGCGGCTTCGCAGTCTGATCAGTCGTCTCGTGCGCGCGGAGTCCGAGGTATCCCCAGACTTATCCACACATGTGCACGACCGTACGCAGGGGAGCTCGCCGGGCCGCCGGCGACCCTCACCTGACGGACCGCGGTGCCCTCGACGAGCCGAAAGCGCGGAGCGGATGTCCCGATCCCCCCGGATGGAACGTGAAGGCCGCACGCTAACAACGACCGGCCCGAGACCACAAGATGCGCAGGTGGGACCCTGTTCGGGGCGCCCGTTCCCACCTGCGACGATGACGGGGAGCTATCTCGCCGTCACCCGGCTCGGGGTCGGTCCGGGGGTGGTTTGACCCTCGTTCGCGAGCTTAAGTACCCTGAACCGCAGGCGCGCCCCGTTCTCGGGTGTGCGCACGACCAGAGCAGCTACCGACGGCCCCACCAGCGGTTCGTCGATCGGGAGAGACGACCGTGAGCAAGCGCACCTTTCAGCCGAACAACCGCCGCCGGGCCAAGACGCACGGTTTCCGGCTCCGGATGCGCACCCGCGCGGGCCGCGCCATCCTCTCGGGGCGTCGCCGCAAGGGCCGCGCCGCGCTCTCGGCCTGACCTCCTCGACGTCGGAGTGCTGCCTGCCGGCGCCCGGCTGACCCGGCGGGACGAGTTCGCCTCGACGATCCGCCGCGGTCGCCGCGCAGGGCGCACCCGCCTCGTCGTGCATCTGGACGTGAACCCGAATCCGGTCCTCGCCCCGAGGGCCGGATTCGTCGTGAGCAAGGCCGTCGGCAACGCCGTGGTGCGGCACCGGGTCACCCGTCGGCTGCGGCACCTCGTCGCGGACCGGCTGGACGCACTGCCCCCTGGCGCGATGCTCGTCGTGCGGGCGCTCCCGCCCGCCGCCACGGCCACCTCCCGCGAGCTCGGAGCCGATCTGGACTCCGGGCTCCGCAAGGCGGGCGCCCGGTGAAGCCCTCCCCCGTGGCCCGTGTGCTCATCGGGCTCGTGCGCTTCTACCAGCGTTGGATCTCCCCGAACCTGCCGCCGAGCTGCCGCTTCTATCCCAGCTGCAGCGCCTACGCCCTCGAGGCCGTGCAGGTGCACGGCGCGGCGAAGGGCACCTGGCTGGCGCTGCTACGGCTGCTGCGCTGCCACCCGTGGCACCCTGGCGGTGTGGACCCGGTGCCGCCCCGGGCACCCGCCGCCGATCCCGGACCCGACCACTGCACTGAGAAGTGCGAGGAGCAAGCGCCGTGCTGAACTTCATCTACTACCCCGTGTCGTTCATCATGTGGGTCTGGCACAAGGCGTTCGGCTTCGTCTTCGGCCCCGACTCGGGGATCTCGTGGGTCCTGGCGGTCATCTTCCTGGTCTTCACGCTGCGCGCGATCCTGTACAAGCCCTTCGTCGGGCAGGTCCGGTCCATGCGCAAGATGCAGGACATGGCGCCGGAGATGCAGCGGCTCCGGAAGAAGTACGCCAACGACCGGCAGAAGCTCGCGCAGGAGATGCAGAAGCTGCAGTCGGAGAACGGGGCCAACCCGCTCGGTGGCTGTCTCCCCGTCCTGGTCCAGGTCCCGGTGTTCATCGGCCTGTTCCACGTGCTGCGCGAGTTCCGGCCCGGCAAGACGGAGAACTACTTCTTCGGCGCCGACGAGGTTCGGTCGTTCGTCGACTCGAGCTTCTTCGGGGCGAAGCTCGGCGCCACGGTCATCAATACGCAGTACTCCACGACGACCCTCGCCGAGCTCGGTGGGAACCTCACCAACCAGCTGATCGTGATGATCCCGCTGATGATCCTCGCGGGCATCTTCACCCACATCACGGCGCGGCACTCGGTCGCCCGGCAGGCCGCCAACCCGGCCGCCATGGCGAACCAGCAGACCGCGATCATGCAGAAGCTGATGCTCTACGTGTTCCCGATCGGCGTGGTCGTCGGTGGCCCGTTCCTGCCGCTGGCGATCCTCTTCTACTGGGTGTCGAACAACCTGTGGACGCTGGGCCAGCAGTACATCGTCTACAAGAAGATCGATGCCGAGGAGCGGGAGATGAAGGAGAAGGCGTCCCAGCAGCGCAACGCGCTGGCGCCCCGCCCCGGCCAGAAGCCCAACCGCAACGGCGCCACTCCGAGCGAGCCCGAGGTCGTCGAGCAGGAGATCGAGGACGTCGACTCCGCTCCGGCTCGGAAGCCCGGGGCCAAGCCCGTGAACAAGCCCAAGCCCGGCGCGAAGCCGGTCGGCGGCAAACCCGCGAACCGGCCCGGTGGGCACGGCGGCGGTAACCGGACGCAGGCCCGCAAGGGCAAGAAGCGCCGGTAGCAGACCTTCGAGCGGGGTGCGCCTCGCTCACGTCGTCCGGATCGCCGTTGGTGGTCCGGACGGTTCGCGACTGGAGAGGAGACGTACCGTGCCGAAGACCGCGGAGGGCGGGTCGGAGGATCAGCTGATCAAGGAAGGCGACATCGCCGGGGACTACCTCGAACGCCTCCTGGACATCCTGGACTACGACGGCGACATCGACCTGGACGTCGAGGCGGGCCGCGCGATCGTCAGCATCGACGGTGGCGAGGACCTCGCGAAGCTCGTCGGGGAGAAGGGCTCGGCGTTGGAGTCCCTGCAGGAACTGACCCGGCTGGCGGTGCAACAGGCCTCGGGGAACCGCAGCCGGCTGATGCTCGACATCGCGGGCTGGCGACAGAACCGCCGAGACGAGCTCACCGAGCTCGGCACCCGCACCGCCGAGGAGGTCAAGGAGTCCGGCGAACCGGCCCGACTCCGTCCGATGACCCCCTTCGAGCGCAAGGTCGTGCACGACGCCGTCGCCGCGGTGAAGGGCGTCTCCAGCGAGAGCGAGGGCGAGGAGCCGCGCAGGCAGGTCGTCGTCTTCCGCGACAAGTGACTCCCTGCAGCACGCCCTCCGTGTCCTGTTCGGACCGGAGGGCGTCGCTGTCTCTTCTCCGAGTTTGAGGTTTCACGTGGAACACCCCCCACCCGCGAGCGCCGGTAAGGTCTTCGGTGACCGGCTCGATCTGGCGGCCCGCTACGTCGAGCACCTGGCGACCTCGGGAGTCGAACGCGGGCTCATCGGGCCGCGTGAAGCCGACCGGTTGTGGGATCGGCACGTCCTGAACTGCGCCGTCGTCGCGGATCTGGTGCCGGACAGCGCGAAAGTCGTGGACGTGGGCTCGGGAGCGGGCCTCCCCGGGATACCGTTGGCGCTGGCCCGACCGGATCTCCGGATCGTGCTCGTCGAGCCGCTTGCCCGTCGGGTGGAGTGGCTGGTCGAGATCGTCGAGGATCTCGGCCTGTCGCTGACGGTCGAGCGCGGCAGGGCGGAGGAGAATGTCATCCGGCGACGATGGGAGGGGGCCGACGTGGTCACCGCTCGTGCTGTCGCTCCGCTCGCCCGTCTCGCCGCCTGGTCTCTCCCCCTGCTCCGCACCGGTGGCAGGCTGCTCGCCGTCAAGGGCGCCTCGGCTCCCGAGGAGATCGACCGCGATGCCGCGGAGGTCCGCAGGCTCGGCGGCGGTACGCCGTGGATCGAGCACTGCGGCGCGGGCATCGTCGACCCGCCGAGCACGGTGGTGGCGGTCGAGCGCGAAGGCCGGCCCGCCGGTCGGTCCCGGAAGAAGCGTTCCACGTGAAACAGCGTCAGGAAGGTCCCCCGCGATGAGCCTCGGCTGGACCCCGATCGCCGAGGAGGCGGAGCGAGCCGCCCGCCTGCGGCATCCCGATCGGCACCGCATGCCCAAGCCCGCGCACCGCCGGATCCTGTCGGTCGCGAACCAGAAGGGCGGCGTGGGCAAGACGACCAGCACGGTCAACGTGGCCGCCGCGCTCGCCATGCACGGCCTGAAGGTTCTGGTCGTCGACCTCGACCCGCAGGGCAACGCCAGTACCGCGCTCGGCGTCGAACACCGGGCCGGCACGCCGTCGGTCTACGAGGCCCTGCTGGGTGAGATCAGCATGGTCGAGGCCACGGCGACGAGCACCGCCTCGGAGAACCTGCTCTGTGTCCCCGCCACGATCGATCTCGCGGGCGCTGAGATCGAGCTGGTCAGCATGGTGGCCCGGGAGTCGCGGCTGCGGCAGGCCCTCTCGGACGAGGTGCTGGACGAGCTGGGTGTCGACTACGTCCTCATCGACTGCCCGCCCTCCCTCGGCCTCCTGACGGTCAACGCGCTCGTCGCGGCGCAGGAGGTCCTGATCCCGATCCAGTGCGAGTACTACGCGCTGGAGGGTCTCGGGCAGCTGCTGAGCAACATCGACCTCGTCCGCTCGCACCTCAACACCGCGCTGCACGTGTCGACCATCCTGCTCACCATGTACGACGGCCGCACGAAGCTGGCCGACCAGGTCACCTCGGAAGTTCGGCAGCATTTCGGCAATACGGTCCTGCGGACGGTGATCCCGCGTAGCGTGAAGGTCTCCGAGGCACCGGGCTACAGCCAGACCGTGCTCGCGTACGACCCCGGCTCTCGGGGTGCGATGAGCTACGTCGATGCGGCTCGGGAGATCTCGGAGTACGGCTCGCACATGGGTGCCGGCGCGGAGACGAACGGGGTGTAGATGGCCGAGCGCAAGGGCGGATTGGGTCGAGGTCTGGCCGCGCTGATCCCCACGAGTCCGACGTCCACCCTCGGCTACGGCTACGGGTCGACCCAGCCGACGGATCTGTACCAGACCCTGCCGACTCCGGTGACCCCACCGGTGGAGGTCGGCGCGGTGTACCGCGAGATCCCCGTCGGCGCGATCCGGCCCAACCCCAGGCAGCCCCGCACCCAGTTCGACGACGAGCACCTCGCCGAGCTCGAGCACTCCATCCGCGAGTTCGGGCTCCTGCAGCCGGTCGTCGTCCGGGACATGGGTGAGGGCCTGTTCGAGCTCGTGATGGGCGAGCGGCGCTGGCGGGCCTCGCAACGCGCCGGGCTCGAAGTCCTGCCCGCCATCGTGCGCAGTACCGGCGACGAGGCGATGCTCCGGGACGCGCTGCTGGAGAACATCCACCGCGTCCAGCTGAACCCGTTGGAGGAGGCGGCCGCGTACGAGCAGCTGCTCGCGGAGTTCGGCGTGACCCAGACCGAGCTCGCCGACCGGATCGGTCGCAGCAGGCCGGTCGTCACCAACATGATCCGGCTGCTGAAACTGCCGGTCGCGGTCCAGCGCCGGGTCGCCGCAGGCGTCCTGTCCGCCGGACACGCTCGAGCCCTCCTGGGGCTGGACGACGCCGCCGCCCAGGAGGAGCTCGCCACCCGGATCGTCGCCGAGGGCCTGTCGGTCCGCGCGACCGAGGAGGCCGTGGTCCTCGCGCGCAACGAGGCACCCTCGGCGAAGCAGCGGAAGCCGCGCGGACGCCCGTCGGTCAGTGAAGGCATGACAGCGGTGGCGGACCGCCTCTCGGATCGCTTCGACACCACGGTCAAGGTCGAGATGGGTGCCCGCAAGGGCAGGCTCGTCGTGGAGTTCGGATCCGCGGAGGACTTCGAGCGGATCGCGCGGATGATCGAGTCGGACTGAGCGACTCGCGCCGTGCGGGGTGTGCGCGGCCGCCGTGCCGTCGCCGGGGCCTGTGATCTCACGTCGACTGCTCGGAGTGATCCGCCTCGGCATCCGCGTGCGCCTCTATCGCGTCGTCGACCTCTCTCGTCGTCCTCGGTCAGCACCGTCTTCCGGGGTGATCCGGACGGCCGCCAGACGCCGGTGGGACGTCGCACGTCGAGACCGGGTGGATCCTGGTGGCGGTGTTCCACGTGAAACGGGTGGCGTCGACGGGAATCTCCGAGCCTCTCTGATCGCCGGGCACGCGGTACGGAGCCGGCCCGTCCGACGTCGCGTGATGGGCGGCGTGCGCTGCCGAGCTCGGAAGCGAACGCGCCGGGATCGAGGGTGCGCGTCGTGGGTTCCGGACGCGCGTTGTGGGTTCGGGCTGCCGTTATGGATTCGGGTGGCATTGTGGGTTCGAGCTTGTGCGGTGGGTTCGAGCTGGCGCGGTGGACTGGATGATGAACGCGCAGGCTCGGGCATCCTCGCTGGTTCCCGCAGTGAGTGCGGTGGGCGCGGTGGGTGCGGTCACGAAGCCTCTGCGCAGCGTCGCCGCGGAGGTCCGTGAGTCGGTGCGCAGGATGTGCGTGCGCCCGGGCCCAGGGCCTTGGGGTCGCCGGGATCCCGGACCAGCGGCGGGAGCCCACGTGAAGCGGTCAGCCGCGCTCGACCGCTCGCTCGACCAGAGCAGCGAACACCGCGCCGAGATCGCTGCCCTCGGCGGCGACCGCGGTGGGGAGCAGGGAGGTGTCGGTGAGTCCCGGCGACACGTTCACCTCCAGGATCTGGACCATCCCCTCCTCGTCCACGACGGCGTCCATGCGGGAGAGGTCGCGGAGCCCGAGGAGGGCGTGCGCCTCCAGTGCGGTTCTCTGCAGCAGGGCGATGGTGTCGGAGGACAGGCGGGCCGGGCAGTGAAAGGTCGTGGCCCCCTGGGTGTAGCGGGCGGTGTAGTCGTAGACGCCGCCCGGTGCCTCGACCTCGACCGGCGGCAGCGCCCGAGGCTCGGCGCGGTCGTGAACGACGGAGACCGCGACCTCGGTTCCGATCACGAACCGCTCGGCGAGCACGGTGTCGGCGTACGCGAGGCAGCTGACCATGGCGGCGGGGAGATCGACGGCGGCCCGCACGACCTGGGCGCCCAACGCCGAACCGCCCTGGTCCGGTTTGAGCATCAACGGGAGTCCGAGGCGCTCGACCATCGCGTCCAGGACGGACTGGGCCCCGAGCTCGCGGAACGTCGTGTGCGGAAGCGCGATCCAGTCGGGAGTGTGGAGCCCGGCCCGCGCGAACTCCGCCTTAGCCGTCGGCTTGTCCCAGGCGCGTCGGCAGGCCGAGGACGGAGTGCCGACGAAGGGAACGCCGAGGAGCTCCAGCACGGCGTGGATGGCCCCGTTCTCGCCCTCTCCCCCGTGTAGAGCCACGATGGCGGCGTCCGGACGCTCGGTGCGCAGGCGCTCGATCAGGGTCGCGTCGGCGTCCCACTCGCGGACGTCCAGTCCGCTGGCGCGCAGCGCTCCGGCCAGACGTCGACCGGAGCGGAGGGATACCTCGCGCTCGTGGGAGAGTCCGCCCGCCAACACCGCCACGCTTCGATCGCTCACCCCGGCATTCTCCGCCACGGTGGAGGGACGCCCTCGACGGGGATGTTTCACGTGGAACGATGACCGGCCGCGCGTCTACATCCTGCCCCGGGCTGACTCCCCTCGACGTCGCGACGAGTCCAGACGAAACCCTGATGAATCCGTCGCGACGCGGGCGATCGGGTCTCGGGGGCGCGTGTCCGCGGCACGCGGTTGACTCGCGGGTGTGAGGCCGCGGCAGTGTTGGGGCGAGTCGCCCACCTCGTTGCGCGGCGACTGCAACGCCCGCACGGCGCAACGGCCAGGAGCGGAGTCGGTTCAGGTCTTCCTGGGCAGGTCGGCGGTTCGTCGGCACAGGTTCGCCAGGATGGCGGCGCCCACAGTGGCCGTGTTGTCGGAGGCGTGGGCAGGTCACCGTTGCGTGTCCGCCCACTTGCTCACCCAGCACGTATCGAGTGCTTGGTGGCGAGAGGGATGAGGCCTGGTTCGACGTGCAGCAATGCGAGGCGCGCCCGCGTCGGGCGCGGCGGTTGGTGGGGTGCGGCAGTTGGTGGGTACGGCAGTCGGTGAGGTGCGGTGGTTGGTGGGGCGTGGCAGCTCCTGAGCGTGGCCGCTCGTGAGCGTGACGGCGGTGGACGCGGGGCTGCTGGACGGAGTCGCTGGTGACGCACGACCGCTGCTGGAACGGGTGGGTGGCGGGATGGAGCGGCTGATGAGCGTGTCTGGTTTGACGTGAGGCCCAAGACGCTGCGTGTACCGGATGACTGCGCCGGCCGAGGGGTTGGCTGCGCGTACGGTCGCGCGGCGTTGACCTCGGCCTGGTGAAGCGGACGTGGTGCGCGCCTGAAGCCGGGATTGTCGCGGCGTGGATAGAGTGGACTTCAGCCCTGACGCGGGCCTGACGCGAGGCGGGCCGCAATCAGAAGGCTGGGGTTCGCGACGGACGGCTAGTGTGTGGAGGAAGCAGAGGCTTCCCGCTTCTCATGCCTGGGACCCGCCGCCCGCGCGTCCGTCGAAACGGATTGTGGGTCGCTGCCGCCCACCCCGCGGTGCCGAGATCGACTCCCGGGGAGAGGCGGGGTCGATTCCCGACCGTTCCGCTCCTCGATGCTGGATCACGGAGAGCCCGCACCCCCGTTTCACGTGAAACACCGAATCCGGACGGACGCCCCGCAGCCACGAGACATCCGTCGGGGCGGTGTCAGGCCGTGTCGGGTGACGGGGTGTGCGAGCCCCGGCGCAGCTCCCGCGGCGGGGCGGCGGGGAGGCCGAAGGTACGGCGGACGTCCAACTCGGCCTCGATGACCCCGGCCAGCCGTCGCACGCCCTCGGTGATGCGCTCCGGCGTCGGATAGCAGTAGGACAGGCGGAGCTGGCGGCTGCCGAGCCCGTCCGCGTAGAAGCCGGTGCCGGAGGCGTAGGCGACCCGGGCGGTGACGGCGCGGGGCAGCATCGCCTTGGCGTCGACGCCCTCGGGAAGGGTGACCCAGACGTAGAAGCCGCCGTCCGGCACCGTCCAGGAGCAGCCCTCGGGCAGGTGCGTCTCCAGTGCGGTCAGCATCGCGTCCCGGCGCTCGCGGTACTGCTCGGTGAAGGTCTTCACCTGCGCGCGCCAGTCCTGCTTCTCCAGGTACCGGGAGACGACCATCTGCGTGAAGCTCGGCGGGCACAGCGTCGCGGACTCGGCTGCCAGCACCAGCCGGTCCCGGACGGCGGGAGGGACGAGCGCCCAGCCCACGCGCAGGCCGGAGGCGAAGGTCTTGGAGAACGAACCGAGGTAGATCACCGAGCGGTCCAGCGACCGCAGCGCGGGGTACCGGGTGCCGCTGAAGCCGAGCAGGCCGTAGGGGTTGTCCTCGACCACCCCCACCCCGTACTCGGCACACAGGTCGAGCACCCGCTGCCGCCGCGACACGGCCATGGTCACGCCTGCGGGGTTGTGGAAGTTCGGGATCGTGTAGAGAAACTTCGGGGTGATCCCACGGGCGGCGAGCGTGCGCAGCGCCTCCTCGAGCAACTCCGGCACGAGTCCTTCGGCGTCCATCGCCACGTGGATCACCTGCGCCTGGTACGCGGCGAAGCTGCCCAGCGCGCCGACGTACGACGGCCCCTCGGCCAGCACGACGTCACCGGGGTCGCAGAACAGCCGGGTGACGAGGTCGAGCGCCATCTGCGAGCCGACGGTCACCACGACGTCGTTCGGGTCCGCCTCGATGCCCTCCTCGCGCATCACGTCGCAGATCTGGTCGCGCAGCGCGGGCACGCCCTGGGCGGACCCGTACTGCAGCGCGACCTGCCCCTCGCGGGCGACCAGGTCGCCGATCTCCTCGGACAGCGTCTCCAGCGGGAGCGCGGCGAGGTTGGGCATCCCACCGGCGAGCGAGACGACCTCGGGCCTGCTGGCGACGGCGAACAGCGCACGGATCTCGGAGGCGACCATCCCGGACGTCCGTGCTGCGAACCGCTCGGTCGGAGGGACCGGCGCCGCTGCCGCCGCGGCCCGCTCGACGTCGTCGCGGCGGTTCGGGGACGGCGGGATCGTCACGAGGGATCCTCCAGATCGACATCGGAGCGCCATTGGGGCGCCGGGAAGAAGCACTTGAGTGTAACCAGGAAGGGTGTACGGCCCGCCCTTCGGCGAGGCCGGTTGACCGGTCGTCGCCGACGGGGTGTCGGACGCCCGCTCGCCGACCTACCATCAGACGTCCCTCGTGATCACACGGGGGCCCACGAACTGGAGCGGTCCCCACCGGGACCCGCCGGAGGTAGCACGTTGTCCTGGCACGTCACGGCGGTCAACCTCGACAACCTGGGGGATCTCCCCAAGCGCTGTCGCTCCTGCGTGTTCTGGGAGCTCGCCCCGCACCTCGCGAAGCAGGCGGAGGACTTCGGCACCACCGAGCTGGAGAAGGAGGCGTGGGTCTCGGAGATCCTCCTCGAGTGGGGCTCCTGCGGGAAGATCGTCTACGTGCGGGGCGCGCCCGCGGGGTACGTGATGTACGCGCCGCCGTCGGCCGTCCCGCGCGCCACCGAGATGCCGACCGGCCCGGTGAGCGCGGACGCCGTGCTGCTGACCACCCTCCAGGTCATGCCCGAGTTCGCGGGCGAGGGGCTGGGGCGGATGCTGGCGCAGGCCGTCGTCAAGGACCTCACCCGTCGTGGGGTCAAGGCGGTTGAGGCGTTCGGCGAGGCGAAGCCCGGCGGTGAGCCCGGCTGCATCGTCCCGGCGGACTTCCTGCGCAGCGTCGGGTTCAAGACCGTCCGTCCACACCCGCGGTGGCCGCGGCTGCGGATGGAGCTGCGGTCGGGGATCACGTGGAAGGAGGACGTCGAGCACGCGCTCGAGCAACTCCTCGGCACGATCACGATTCCGATGCAGCCCGCGGCTCCGCCCGCGCAGCGGATTCCCGCGCGCGTACAGGCGATCTGAGGGCTTGCTGTAGCGCCCGCTGAGCGGCTGAAACACATCGGTGTGAGTAAGGGGCGCGGGGAGGCCGGAACTACCGATTCCCGGCCCTGAGAAGGTCGCTGAGCTCTAGATGGCCTGCGCCTGGTTCCGCAGCTCGTGGGCGAGCACGTCCGAGAACGTGAACGTCCCCGTCGGCTGGTCGTTCTGCCCGAGCAGGTACAACCGCTTGACGGCGACGAGGATCCCCTCCGCGACGACGTCCCGGAACCCGGGGTCCAGCAGCTTCTGTCGGTCCCCGATGTGCGTGAGGTAGCCGAGCTCGACCCGGACCGTCGGCATGCGGGTGAGCCGCAGCAGCTCCCACGTCCGCCCCTGGCTGCCGCAGTCCAACATCGCGGTGCGGGTGAGCAGCTCACGCTGGATCAGTCCCGCGAGCGCCTCGCCGACCGTGGAGGTGGCGCCGGAGCCGTTCCCGAAGTGGAAGGTCGCGAGGCCCTGGGCGTGCATGCTCTGATTCGCGTCAGAGTGAAGAGAAAGTACGAGGTCCGCGTTGGCCTCGTTGGCGAAGCCCGCCCGCTCGGCGTCCGTGGGGCAGGTGTCCTCCCGACGGGAGAGCAGCGCCTCCATCCCGGTCGCCGACATGCGCCCGACGAGCCTGCGCCCGAGGTCCCACATCAGGTCCGCCTCGCAGACCCCGGAGGCCTGCACACCGCGGTCCAGGCCGCCGTGACCCGGGTCGACCACGATCCGCTTGCCGCGCATCCGCGGTCCGGCCCGCCGTAGGAGCTCCTGCTCCCGGAGCAGGCCGGGGCTGCCGCCGGTCACCTTGCGGCCGAGCTGGCGCAGGGCGCGCAGCGTCGCGGGACCGCAGACCCCGTCCGCGGCCAAGCCGTACTCCCGCTGGAAGCGGCGCAGCGCGGCCTCGGTCTGCTCGTCGAACACCCCGGAGGGACGGCCGGGGTCGTAGCCCAGCTCGAGCAGCCGGGTCTGCAGCTGCCCGACGTCGTCCCCGCTCATCGGCGACGACACGAGCAGGGCCAGCATCCGGTCCCCCAGGCTCCAGCCCGCCTCGCGCAGCGCGCGGTAGGTGTCCGGCCCGACGATCCCGTCCGTGATGAGCCCACGGCGCTGCTGGAAGGCCTGCACGGCACGCTCCAGCTCGGCGTCGAACAGGTCGGGCGCGGTGGGGCCGGGTGCGGCGGCCACCAGGCCGAACCGACGCAGCGTGTCCCTGATCTCGACGACCGCTGTTCCACGGTCACCGCGGCGGAGCAGCTGCATGCACCCCTCGCTCGGTCTCGACGTCGCGGACCGGTTTCCCGGTCCAGGCCGCCGACCATTCTGCACCGCGCGGCCCCGGACGGGGGACAGCGGCCCCGGCATGGGCGTGTCCCCGCCGTGAACGGCGGGGACACGCGCCGGACGGCCGCGCCGCCGGAAGGATGATCGCCGGGCGTGCGAGGAGATCGGCGACCGGCCGTATCCTCACAGTCGGGGGCTCCGCCCCGGGCAACCCGCGAAGGCTCGGCCCCCGACGACCCCCGAAAGGGCGGAAGATCAGCCCAGGTAGTCCGAGAGGTCGCTGAGCAGAGCGGCCTTCGGCTTGGCGCCGACGATCGTCTTCACCGGCTTGCCGTCCTTGAACAGGATCATCGTCGGGATGGACATGACCTGGTACTGCTGGGCGGTCTTGCCGTTCGCGTCGATGTCCAGCTTCGCGACGGTCAGGTCGTCCTTGTGCTCACCGGCGATCTCGTCCAGCACCGGGGCGACCATCTTGCACGGCCCGCACCACGTGGCCCAGAAGTCCACGAGGACGGTCTTGCCGCTCTTGAGGACGTCGTTCTCGAACGTGGCGTCGGTGACGTCCACGGTGTTGTTGCCCATCTGCGATGTCTCCTTCTCTGGGGGTCTCAGCGCACTGCCGCGGCGACGTCGGCGGTGTCGGAGCCGTAGCCGCCGCCCGCGAGCTCGGCGTCGATCGGGGCGTCCGCCAGCCAGCGCTCGGCGTCGATGGCCGCGGAACAGCCGGAGCCGGCCGCGGTGATCGCCTGGCGGTAGGTGTGGTCGACGAGGTCGCCTGCGGCGAAGACGCCGGGGACATTGGTGTAGGTCGTGGGGGCCTGCGTCTTCACGTAGCCCTCCTCGTCCAGCTCGACCTGGCCGCGGACCAGCGCGCTGCGCGGGTCGTGGCCGATCGCGACGAACATGCCGGACACCTCGAGCAGCGACTCCTCGCCGGTGACCGTGTCCTTGAGCTTGAGCGCGGTGACCCCGTTCTCGCCGACGACCTCCTCCACGGCCTTGTTCAGCTGCCAGTGGATCTTCGGGTCGTTCTGCGCGCGCTCCAGCATGATCTTCGACGAGCGGAACTCGTCGCGCCGGTGCACGACGGTGACCGTCCGTCCGAAGCGGGTGAGGAAGGTGGCCTCCTCCATCGCGGAGTCGCCACCGCCGATCACGGCGATGTCCTTGTCGCGGAAGAAGAAGCCGTCACAGGTCGCACAGGCGGAGACGCCGCGGCCGAGCAGCTCCTGCTCACCGGGGATGCCCAGGTAGCGTGCTGCGGCGCCCATCGCCAGGATCACCGCGCGGGACCGGTAGGTCACGCCGTTGGCGGTGACCTCCTTGACCGTGCCCTCGAGCTGCACGGACTCGACGTCCTCGGAGCGCAGGTCCGCGCCGAACCGCTTGGCCTGGCCACGCATCTGCTCCATGAGCTCGGGGCCCATGATCCCGTCGGTGAAACCGGGGAAGTTCTCGACCTCGGTGGTGGTCATCAGGGCGCCGCCGAACTGGCTGCCCTCGAACACCAACGGGGAGAGCTGGGCGCGCGCGGCGTACACCGCGGCGGTGTACCCCGCCGGACCGGACCCGATGATGATCAGGTCGTGGATCTTCTGCTCGGTGGTCACCGGTGCCTCACTCCTCGTCCGACGTGCTGGCCTGCTCAACACGATCCTAGAAGCGGGCATTCCCCGGCCCCTCGCGGTGGTGTGGGGCGTGTCACCCACCCACGGTGAGATCGGCCAGGATCCGGTCGCAGCCCGGTGTCGGGACGACCGCGCGGACCACCCCGCGTATTCCCGTCCCTATGACGAGAAGGACGCCGTCGGTGCCCCCGAGCCGCACCGGGCGCCCGGCGAGCAACGGTCCGGTCGGCGCGGAGGCACCCGCCCTGAGCAGGCAGGACACCAACGCGGGCGGGTCGGCGAGGGTGCCGACGTCCCGCGTCCGCTCGGCGAGAACACGGCTCGCGGCGGAGCGGAGATCGGTCGGTGGTGCCGACGGTGGGGGCCCGGTCAGCGCCACTCCCACGAGGGCGGCCGCCGCGGCCGTGAGCAGCAGACCGCGCCGTCGTCGGCGACCGGTGGGCGGGACGGCCCGGCGTCCGGTCGCGTCCACCGGCGCCGGAGTGGAACCGGCCGCCCCCCGGTCGATCGCGTCGAACCCCGTCGCGAGTGCCCCGGCGACGGCGGCGGGCAGCCGCTCCCGCGGCACCGCGGCGAGGTCGGCACGGGTCGCCGCCAGGGCCCGCAGCACCCGAGCCGTGTCCGGTTCCCCTGCGGCCAGGACGCGCGCGGCGGACTCCTCGTCCGGCAGCCCGGCCGCCGCCTCGGCGATCCGGGTGAGCCCGCCCCCCGTCGTCATGCCTGCTCCCGCAGGTGCCCCAGCAGCGCCGCGAGCCGGATCCGACCCCTGGCGCAGCGGCTCTTGACCGTCCCCACCGGCACCTCCAGGATGGCCGCCGCCTCCGCCACCGGATATCCCTCCACATCGACGAGAACGACCGCCAGCCGCTGCTCGACGGGCAGGTGACCCAGCGCGTCCACCACCGCGAGGCGGGTCGTGGTCCGCTCCGCAGGGTCTCCCGCCGCGTGCAGGAGGTGGTGCCTGCGGCCGAGCGTCACGTGCGGGCGTGCCCGCTCGTGGCGGATCCGGTCGATGCACCGGTTCACCACGATCCGGTGCAGCCAGGTGCTCACCTCCGCCTCCCCGCGGTAGCCCGCGGCCCGGCGGTAGGCGGAGAGCAGCGCGTCCTGGACGACGTCCGCCGCGTCGTCCGGGTCCCGCAGGACACGCAGCGCCACGGACCACAGCCGGTCGCCGTGGCGGCGGACCAGCTCGTCGAACGCCTGGCGCTCCCCCGCCCGGAACGCGGCGAGCAACGCGCGGTCGGAACGGGCGTCGAGCAGGGGCACCCGGCGGACGCTAGGAGCGCGCCTCCGAGTCCGGCGCCGAACGGCCGGAACCGTTCACTTCTGCGAATCAGCTGCCCGCGCGGTAGAAGACGATCTCGTCCACCTGGCTGACGTAGGCCTCGCCGCTCCCGCTCAGCTTCGTGACCCACACGAGCAGGTGCTGTACGGGCTGGCTGTCCGCCAGGGAGATCATGGTCTCGCCGGAGTCGAGGGTCTTCCGGGTGAGCAGCGTGGTGTCGGCGAGGTCGGCCGTGGCGCTGGGGGCCGACCGGACCTCGACCACCGTGCCCGCGCTGGGCGAGGTGATCATGATCCGGGACAGCTGCTCGACGCTCGCGAACGACGCCATCAGCCCCACGCCGGGCTTGAGCGCGGGCAGCTGCTGCCGGTAGGTGTAGGTCGCCCATGCGGTGCGCGGGTCGCCGTCGACGGCCCGGTCGACCTGGTCGGCGTTGTCCCGGTCGCCCTGGTCGTCCACGACCTCCATCGACACCCCGGTGATCGGGACGCTCTCCGCGGGCCCGCCGGGCACCGCACTGGCGGTGCTCTGCTCGCCGACCACGATCGCGGGCGCGGACGGTTCGCCGAACAGCGACCCGATCTGCACGCCGAGGTAGCCGAGCACGGCCAGCACCGCCGCGGCCAGCACACCCAGCCCGATCGCGAGCTTGCGCCGCCGCCGCGGGTCCCGGTTCTCGGTCCTGCGGGTCCTGGCCTGCCAGACGTCGTCCGGCCCGACCGCGACCCCGTCGTGCTCCGGGGGGAACAGGGCGGCGCGCTCGTCCTCGGCCACCACCTCGTCGATCATCCGACGCACGGCGGCCGCGGTGTGCACCCGACCGACGCCGCTCGGCGGCGTGACCGCCAGCGCGGCCCCGCACACGGCGTCCAGCTCGACCGGGACCCCGGGCCGCAGCGCGGAGGGCGGGACCGGCGAGCCGTCCTCCTCCCGCGTCGGCGAGGGCAGGCCCGCCCGGGCGGCGTCCGACCCGGAGAGCGGCCAGCGCGAGGTCAGCAGCGTGTAGAGAACGGCGCCCAGGCCGCGGACGTCGTCCTCGGGCTCGACGCCGGGGCGCGGCAGCACGAACGCGACCTGCGCCCGCCCGTCCCCGGTGACCCGGATCCGCTGGGGGTGGTCGGTGCCGAGCACCAGCCCGCGCCCGTGCGCCTCCTCGGCGGCGGCGGCGAGCTGCGCGACCATCCGGGCGGCGCGGTGCGGCTTGATCAGCCCGTCCGCGACGGCCTCGGTGAGGCTGCGGTCCGCCACCCACTCGGTCACGGCCGCGCCGAGCACGTCCGGCGGGACGCCCGGCGAGTTGGCGGCCAGGACGTCCAGCAGGCGGGCGCAGCCCTGGTGCTCGAAGCCCCCGGAGCGCAGCGCCCGGACGATCATCTCCGCGGCCCGCGCGGTGCCCTCGGGATCGTCCTGCCCCTCGTCGGCGGGCCTGCGGCGCAGCACGGTGAGCCCGACGTCCCGCTGCAGCACGGTGTCCTCGGCCCGCCAGAACTCGGCTCCCGCGCTGAGGTCGGACCCGACCCGCGCGACGAGCCGGTAGCGGCCCGCGAGCACGGTGCCCGCGCCGCTGCCCGCGGTGGACCGGACCGGGCTGGGGCGCCCGGGGGCGCTCGCGCGGGGCGTGTCGTCCGGTGCGACGGCGGGGCTCGGGATCGGCGGCGCGCCGGTCGGCACGGTGATCCCCGCGCCGGACACGGCCTTCTCCCCCGCCTGCCCGCTCACGTCTCGTCCCCCTCGTGCGGAACCGCCACCCCCGCGCCGGCCAGCCTACGGCAGATCACCGTCCGCGGACGACATCCCGCGCCGCGTCACGTGCGGCCCCACGGCGGGCACCTCCCGGTCACCGGGACCGGGACCCGCCGGGTGCATGACCCGGCGGACCTGCGTCGATGAGTCGTGTGGCGGCCCGACGGCCATCGGCGGAGCGGGGCGGGCGGGCGGCGGTGGCGGCCCGTCGGGCCCGGAGGGTCCGGACGGCCCTCCACCCGTTCCCCCGTCCGGTCCTGACCCGGAGCGGTCCCCGCGGATGCGCCGCCAGATCCGTCGACCGGCGAGGAGGACCAGCAGGGCGCCCGCCGCGGCCGTCAGCCAGATCGTGACCGTGCCGTAGACCGTGGAGCGGACCTGCAGCCGCGTGGGCTCGCCCAGCGCTCCCCCGTCCGGGGTGCGGACGGCCGCCTCGACGGTGAACTGCCCGGCTCGCAGGACCTCCGCGTTCACCCGGACCTGCACCCGCCCCAGCGGGGGGACGCGCTGCACCGGGATCGGCGCGACCCGCAGACCGGCGGTACTCGTCAGTTCGACGCGAACAGTCATCGTGATGGGGAGCCCGTTGGCCACGGTCAGCGGCACCGGCGCGTCCCGGGTGCCCAGCGAGAACGGCCCGGGGGGCTGCAGCACCCGCACGGACCCGACGAGCTCGCCGATCCGGGCCGAGACGAGGTCGGCCTGTGCGGCGGCCTCCGCCGGTCGGCCGCGCCACTGTGCCGACGCGCCGCGGAGCAGCCCGCGCAGCAGCGGATCGAAGACCTGATCGGGCGGCGCGCCGACCCCGACCTCGTAGTCCGACGCCGCGCGCAGCCGCTCGACATCGTCCCGGGCGGCGGTCAGGTTCCGCACGACGGCGGGCGGGATCTCCTGCGCGCCGATCCGGAGCGGGTAGACCAGCCGTTCGCGGTCCGCCTCCGGGGCAGGCCCCGCCGCGACCGAGGCGCCGAGCGCGCGCGGCTCCACCGCGCCCGTCGAGATGAGCCTGCCGACGCCCTCCAGCAGCGCCGCGGCGCCCTGCCCGTCGATCCGCCACTCGTGCGGCGGGGCGAGCACGAGCGGGCCCGCGGCGGGGTCGGCGGTGAGCGCACGGAAGGCGAGGGCGCCGAGGGCGTCCTGCGCGCCCAACGGCCCCGGGCCGCCCGCGGGGCTGCGGCTGGCCGTGGTGTCCCCGGCCCCGGTCGCGGCCTCGGTGAGCAGCGGATCGGTGAGCACGGCGGTCGTGGTGGTGTTCCGGTCCGGGCCCGCGATCGGCAGCACCCCGGCGGTCCTGGCCGCGCCGCCCTGGTCGAGCGCGTCCGCCGCGAGGACGACGGCCGACGAGCCGTCCTCGGCCGTGGCGACGTCCTGCAGGGTGGGCTCGTCCAGCGCCCCCGCGACCGGCCAGACGGTGTCGGCGAGGACGGGCGTGCCCAGCAGCTGGCCCGCGATCCGGCGCCCGTCCGCGACGGCGCGGGCGGCGAGGTCCGACGCACCGGAGCGGACCAGGGCGACCAGGTCGGCGTCGCTCTGCGGGAGGGCCAGCACGCAGCTGCCGCGCAGCGTGGTGGACGTCTTGGCGAGCCAGGCCCGGGCGGCGTCCGCCCCCGCGCCCGGCGTGAGGGTGCCTTCCGCCGCGCGCACCTGGTAGCCGCCGGACATCTGGGACGCGGTCTCGACGAGCTCGGGATCCACCGCGACGCACACCCCGGCCCGCAGCGGCGACCCGACGGGTGCGCGCGTGGCCAGGGCGTCCACCAGGCCGTCCAGCCTGCCGCCGGGGGCGAAGGATGCCGCCAGGTCGTCGTCGGTGAGGGTGACCGGCTCGCCGGGCACGGTCGGGAGCCTGCGCGGCGGGTCGACCAGCGGGTAGAGCACCGTGGTCGGGTGCGGGTCGGGGGCGCCCGGCTGCCCCGGCAGCCCGAGCACGGGCAGCAGCATCCGCACCGCGGCCATCCGGGAGCGGACCCCGTCCCGGGTGGCGTTGACGTTGACCAACAGCGCGTGCACCCCGACCCGGGTCAGCGCGAGGGTCGACGCCGCCGGGCCGGTGAGCGGGACCGAGAGGGTGACCGGGGCGGACGCACCCGGGGCCAGGTCGGGCAGGTCGGTGAAGTCCGGCGTGACGGCGTCCGCCGCGTCGTCGCCGGCGAGCGCGTCCCGCACGGCGGCCTCGGTGCGCAGCGGGTCACTGCGCTGCACCCGCACCCCGATCGCGGAGACGGCGCTGGGACCGGTGTTGGTGAGCTGCCCGGTCACCACCAGCGTCGACGAGTCCGCGGTGACGATCCGGGGACCGACCCCGGTCACGTCGAGCCGCAGGCCGGTGTCCCGCTCGGCGACCGGGGCCTCCGGCTCCGCCGCGGCGGGGGCCGCGCCCAGCAGGAGGACCGCGAGCACCGCGAGCAGCGCCGCGGCCGCTCTCACGCGGTCTCCTCCAGCAGTTCGGTGGCCCGCCGGATCAAGCGGCGTTCGTCCGCGTAGGCCAGGCGGGCCTCCAGCTCGCCCAACGGGACCCAGGCGACCTCGGCGACCTCGACGTCGTCGTCGCACAGGTCGCCGCCGAGGGCCCGCATCAGGAAGTGGTGCACGGTCTTGTGCACGCGGCGGTCCTCCGCGACGAACCAGAAGTCGATCGTGCCCAGGGGTGCGACCACGCGCCCGATGATGCCGGTCTCCTCCTCGACCTCGCGCACCGCCGCCTGTTCCGCCGTCTCACCGGCCTCGATGTGGCCCTTCGGCAGGGACCAGAGCAGCCGTCCGCGCCGGTCCAACCTGCCGATCACCGCCGCGCGACCCAGTTCGCGGTCGACGACGAGCCCGCCCGCCGACGTCTCGTCCACCGTGCGCAGACGACGGCGTCGCTCGGTGGGCCGTCCCGCGCGGCGCCCTCCGGAGCGACCGCGGGAGGAGGACATGCGGCGATGGTAACGAGCCGGGGGCGCGCGGGCGGGTTCCGCGCGAACCCGGTGCGTCACGCGCCCTCGCGCGAGCGATGCGACCACGCCCGTACACTGGCCCGCCGTGTCTTCCCCGCTCGTGATCGCCGCGCCCTCAGTGGACGCGGACCCGGCCGCGCTCCGCCGTGCCCAGGAGAATGCCCTCGTGGAGCTGCTCGACATCCCCGCCGTCGCCGCGGAGCTCGGCGACCGCTTCCGCGCCGCCGGGTACGCGCTCTACCTGGTGGGCGGCAGCGTGCGGGACGCGCTGCTCCGCCGCGGTGGGACGGACCTGGACTTCACCACCGACGCGCGACCCGAGGCGATCCTGGACATCGTCGCGGGCTGGGCGGACGCGACCTGGGACACCGGGATCGCGTTCGGCACCGTCGGCGTCCGCCGCGCGGACGACACGCTGGAGATCACGACCTTCCGCGCGGACGCCTACGACCGGCAGTCCCGCAACCCGGTCGTGCGGTTCGGGGACACCCTCGAGGGCGATCTCGTGCGGCGGGACTTCACGGTCAACGCGATGGCCGTCGAGGTGCACACCGAGCCCGGCGCGCGGCGTTTCGTCGACCCCTACGGCGGGTTGGCCGCGCTGGCCGCGGGCGTCCTGGACACCCCCGCCGCGCCGGAGGAGTCCTTCGCGGACGATCCGCTGCGCATGCTGCGGGCCGCCCGGTTCGTCTCGCAGCTGGGGTTCACCCCGGCCGACCGGGTGGTCGAGGCGATGACCGCGATGTCCGGCGAGCTCACCCGGATCACCCGCGAGCGGGTGCAGGCGGAGTTCTCCAAGCTGCTGCTCGGGGACCACCCGCGGCGCGGGATCGAGCTGCTCGTGGACACGGGGCTGGCCGAGCACGTGGTGCCCGAGGTGCCCGCCATGCGGCTCGCGATCGACGAGCACATGCAGCACAAGGACGTCTACACGCACTCGCTGGTCGTCATGGAGCAGGCGATCGACCGCGAGACGGACGGGCCGGACCTCGTGCTGCGGCTCGCCGCGCTGCTGCACGACGTCGGCAAGCCGCCGACCCGGCGCAAGGAGGCGGACGGGCGCGTCAGCTTCCACCACCACGAGGTCGTCGGCGCGAAGATGGTGCGCAAGCGGCTGCGCGAGCTGCGCTACCCCAAGCACGTGATCGACGAGGTCGCGCAGCTCGTCTACCTGCACCTGCGGTTCCACGGCTACGGCAAGGGCGAGTGGACGGACTCCGCCGTGCGCCGGTACGTGACCGACGCCGGGCCGCTGCTGGACCGGCTGCACAGCCTCGTCCGCTCGGACTGCACCACCCGCAACCGGCGCCGCGCCTCGGCCCTGCAGCGGTCCTACGACTCGCTCGAGAACCGCATCGCCGAGCTGCGCAAGCAGGAGGAGCTGGACTCGATCCGGCCGGACCTGGACGGCAACGCGATCATGGAGATCCTGGGCGTCCCGCCGGGTCCGCAGGTCGGGAAGGCGTACAAGCACCTGCTCGCGGTCCGCATGGACCGGGGCCCGCTGACCCGGGAGCAGGCGGAGGCGGAGCTGCGCAGCTGGGCGGCCGAGAACCTCTGATCATGAACGGCGTGCTCGTCGCCGCAGCTCCAGGTCGTGGCCGAGCAGGCCCAGCAGGTAGAGGCCCGCGGCGGAGCCCAGCAGCCACGGCGAGTCCCCGTCCGGCGGGCTGAGCAGCGCCGCGGTGCCGACGGCGAGGACGTAGCAGGTGTTGAACAGCGCGTCGTAGAGGGCGAAGACCCGCCCGCGCATCTCGTCCGCGGTCTCCTCCTGGATCGCCGCGTCCGCGCACAGCTTCACGATCTGACCCGCCGTGCTGAGCACGAACGCGCAGGCCAGGACCGTGGGCACGGTGGTGAAGCAGGCGACGGTCACCTGGGTGACGGCGGCGGTGACCAGGCCGACCCGGATCGTCGTCGCGCGGCCCAGGCGGTGGGTCAGCCACGGGGTCAGCAGCGCGGCCAGGCCGAGCCCCGCCCCCGCCGCGACGACGACCTGCCCCACGCCCGCCAGCCCCGCCTTGAACGGTCCGACGTCCTGGAAGGCGTACCGGAACAGCAACAGCGACAGCAGCGTGCTCATCCCGAACGCCAGCCGGTGGGCGCCGACCGCGCAGAACGCCGCGCCGACCGTCGGCACGCGCAGGACCGCGCGCGCCCCGTCCGCCCACCCGTGCGCCACGGCGGTCAGATCCCGCCGCCGCCCGCCCGCCCGCGAGTCCGCCTCCACAGCCCGCGAGTCCGACCCCACCGCTTGCGAGTCCCACAGGACGGCGCGCGAGTCCGGCGGGGTGGCGTCCGGGCCCAGGGCGCGCCGCGCGAACCCGGCCGCGACGACGGCGGCGACCACCGACCCGAGGACGGCGACCGACGCCGTCAGGCCCGAGCCCGCGTTGCCGGCGCCGACGAGCTCGCGCACCCCGATCGCCGTCGCGCCGCCGATCGCGGCGGAGGCCGCCCCGGCGGTGGCGGCGACGACGTTCGCCTCGACCAGGTTCCGCGGCTCGACGACGTGCGGCAACGCGGCCGACAGCCCCGCCCCGACGAACCTGCTCACCCCGACCACGGCCAACGCACCGAGGTAGAGCAGCGGACCGTCCACCCCGCCCGCGACGGCCGCCGCGGTGAGCAGGATCAGCACCCCGCGCAGCAGGTTGGCCACGAGCAGCACGCGGCGGCGGTCCCAGCGGTCCAGCAGCGCGCCCGCGAACGGCCCGATGAACGAGTACGGCAGGAGCATCACCGCCAGCCCCGCGGCGACGGCGAGCGGATCCGCCTGCCGTTCGGGGTTGAACAGCACCGCCCCGCCGAGCGCGGCCTGGAAGAACCCGTCCCCCCACTGCGCCGGGACCCGGACGGCCAGCAGCCGCCGGAACCCGCGCCCGCGCACCAGGGCCCGCACCCCGACCTTGCTCCTCCCCGCCGTCTGGACGGCGGCGGCGAGGGCCGGCTCGGGGCGGGACACGGGTGGAGCGTACGTCCCCCGACCGGGGTGCGAACATGGGCGCGTGAGGGACGAGCGCCCCGGCCGGCAGGCCGCCACCCCGGTCGGCCCCGGCACCCTTCTCGTGGCGGCTCCGGGCCTGAGCGACCCGAACTTCTCCCGCACGGTGGTGTACGTCGTCGAGCACCGCAGCCAGGGCAGCCTGGGCGTGGTGCTGAACCGGCCGTCGGAGGCGTCGGTGCAGGAGGTGCTGCCCGCGTGGTCGGCTCTCGCGGCCGCGCCGGGCAGTGTGTACGTCGGTGGTCCCGTGGACGGCACCACCGCGCTGTGCCTCGCCGTCCTCAAGCCCGGCGAGCGGCCGGACGGGCTGACCGGCGTCGTGTCGGTGAACGGCCCCGTCGCGCTGGTCGACCTCGACAGCGATCCCGCGCCGCTGCGTCCCCGGATCCGCGGGCTCCGGGTGTTCGCCGGGTACTCGGGGTGGGACGCCGGGCAGCTGGACGGGGAGATCTCCCGTGGGGACTGGTTCGTCGTCCCCGGCCTGCCGGACGACGTCACCTCCGGCAGGCACGCCGATCTCTGGGGCCGGGTGCTCCGCAGGCAGGGACCGCCGCTCGCCCTCCTCGCCACGTTCCCCGTCGAGATGGGCCTCAACTGATTCATACGTACGTCTAGGACAGACGTATGACGCGTAGCGTGAGCCGATGCGCGCCACCCCCGTGACGCCCGGACCCGGCCAGGAGTCGGTCTGGGACTACCCCCGCCCACCGCGGGCCGAGGCGGTCGCGCGGCGGGTGGTCGTGCGGCATGCGGGCACGGTCGTCGTCGACACCGCGGACGTGGTGCGGGTCCTGGAGACCAGCCACCCGCCGACGTACTACCTGTCGCGGGCCGCGTTCGCCGAGGGCGTCCTGCGCCCGGACGACCGGACCACCTTCTGTGAGTGGAAGGGCACCGCCCGGTACGTCGACGTCGTGGTGCCGGGTGCGGACCCGCTGCGCGCCGTGGGCTGGTGGTACCCCCGGCCGGACGTGCGGTACCCCGAGGTCACCGACCGGGTGGCGCTCTACGCCGCGCCCTTCGACGAGATCCTGCTCGACGACGAGCGGGTCGTGCCGCAGCCCGGCGGGTTCTACGGGGGCTGGGTCACCGCGGACGTCGTCGGGCCGTTCAAGGGGGGTCCGGGAAGCTGGGGTTGGTGAGATCCTGGGGTCCCGCCGACCCCCCGGAGGCCGCCATGCCGCGTTCGCTGGTCCACGCGATCGTCGTCGGGGCCGTGGCGGCGCTGTCCGTCGCCTGTGCGGTCCCCGTCTCGGGGACGGCACAGGCGGAGCCGCAGCCGACCATCGACGGCGCCCGGCTGGAGCAGGAGGTCCGGGACTTCCTGGCCTCCGACCCGGCCACCGCCCCGCTGGCCCTGGCGAGCGTCGAGTGCCCGCCGCGGGTCGTGATCGACCCCAGGACGGTGCTGTTCTGCCAGGTCGTGGGCGCGGGCCGGGTGCGGTCCATCCCGGTGACCGTGCTCGACGCGGCTGGCGACTACCGGATCGGCCAGCCGTTCTGACGATCGTCTCAGACGTACGTATAGATGAAGTGGGAGTGCGGTTCGGAGCTGGGGCAGACCGCCGAGGTGTAGGGCGCCTCAGGGCTGGGGACGGCAGCCCGCGACGAGATCGCACCCGGCGCAGGTGCCCGCGCAGCCAGCGGGCTGCGGCGCCTCGGCACGCGAGGCGGTCTCGAGCTGGGCCGCCCGGTCGCCCAGCGCCCCGCCGATCCCGGTGAGTACCAGAGACCCGACCACACCCACGCCGGTCACGATCCAGGCCAGGACCGGAGCGGGGCCCGCGACCAGGGTGAGCCCGGCGAGCAGGGCCACGGCACCGGCCGCGCCGAGCGGCGGCGCCGCGACCCGGTTCGCGGAGACCCAGGCGGGCGCGGAGTCCAGCGTCGCCGCGGTGCGCACGCCGATCCAGCCGTTGCGCCGCAGCCGCGACCGCGCCCCGAGCACCGCGACCGCGACGAGCGCGATCCCGGCGAGCAGGAACAGCACGGCGAGCACGAGGCGCAGGGTCGTGGGCACGGGACCAGCGTAGACAACGCGCGAACCGGCCCGTCGAGCGAGAGTCGCAGGCCACGTGGAGCGGCCTCGGGGTGTGCTGTCACTGTTCTGGGCGCCCTGACAGCACGAAACGTGCACTCGCCGGCAGTCGCCCGACGGCGACCCGGGGAAGCGGGAGGGGCAGGTGTTCGCTCGGCCGCAACCCCTTCGCGGCCCGTCGGCCAGCGGCGTTACCCTGGGAGGTGCGCTCCGCGGCCCGTCGCAGGCACGTCCGCACCCCTGCCGCGTCGACGCGGTCCGAGGTGGTGACGGGGGCCGGTGCGTCAGGTCCATCAGCCGAGCCGCGGCGACGCGGCTCCTCCTCGAGGTGAGCGATGAGCACGGACAGCACGACGGTCGCACCCGGCGAGGCATCCGCCTCCCCGCCGTACCGGTACGACGCCGCGCTCGCCACCGCGATCGAGCGCCGCTGGCAGGACCGCTGGGAGGCCGAGGGCACGTTCCACGCGCCCAACCCGGGCGAGCCGGGCTCGGAGAAGCCCAAGGCCTACGTGATGGACATGTTCCCGTACCCCTCGGGCTCGGGGCTGCACGTCGGGCACCCGCTGGGCTTCATCGGCACGGACGTGCTGGGCCGCTACCTGCGCATGACCGGCCACAACGTGCTGCACCCCATGGGCTTCGACTCCTTCGGCCTGCCCGCCGAGCAGTACGCGGTGCAGACCGGCACGCACCCGCGCATCACGACCGAGGCGAACATCGCCCGGTACAAGGAGCAGCTGCGCCAGCTGGGCCTGGCCCACGACCCGCGCCGCTCCATCGCGACCACGGACGTCACCTTCTACCGGTGGACCCAGTGGATCTTCACGCAGATCTTCGAGTCCTGGTACGACACGTCCGTGGACCGCGCTCGGCCCATCGCGGACCTGGTCGCGGAGTTCGAGTCCGGCGCCCGCCCCACGCCGGACGGTCGCCCCTACGCCGAGCTGCTCGAGGGCGAGCGCCGCGCGCTGATCGACTCGCACCGGCTGGCCTACATCTCCGAGGCCCCGGTCAACTGGTGTCCCGGCCTGGGCACGGTGCTGGCGAACGAGGAGGTCACCGCGGACGGCCGCTCCGAGCGCGGCAACTATCCCGTGTTCCGCCGCAACCTCAAGCAGTGGATGATGCGGATCACCGCGTACTCCGACCGGCTGGCCGCCGACCTGGACCGGGTCGACTGGCCCGAGTCGGTGAAGGCCATGCAGCGCAACTGGATCGGGCGCTCCGAGGGCGCCGCCGTGCGCTTCGCCGTGCCGTCTCCCACCCACCCCGCGGACATCGAGGTCTTCACCACCCGTCCGGACACGCTGTTCGGCGCGACCTACATGGTCCTGGCGCCCGAGCACCCGCTGGTGGACGCACTGACCCCCGCCGACTGGCCCGCGGACACCGACTCCCGCTGGACCGGCGGCGCTGCGACCCCGGCCGAGGCGGTCGCCGCCTACCGGGCCGCCGCGGCGCGGAAGTCCGAGCTGGACCGCCAGGAGAACAAGGAGAAGACCGGCGTCTTCACGGGGGCGTTCGCCGTCAACCCGGTCAACGGCGAGTCCATCCCGGTCTTCGTCGCCGACTACGTGCTGATGGGCTACGGCACCGGCGCCATCATGGCCGTTCCCGCGCAGGACCAGCGGGACTGGGACTTCGCGACGGCGTTCGGCCTGCCGATCGTGCGCACGGTCGACCCGGGCGAGGGCTGGGAGGGTGCGGCCTTCACCGGCGACGGGCCCGCGATCAACTCCGCCAACGCCGAGATCAGCCTGAACGGGCTGGGCGTGGCGGAGGCCAAGCGCGCGATCATCGACTGGCTGGCGGCGAAGGGCTCGGGCGACAGCGTCGTCCAGTACAAGCTGCGGGACTGGCTGTTCTCGCGGCAGCGCTACTGGGGCGAGCCGTTCCCCATCGTCTGGGACGAGTACGGGCCCCTGTCGGTGCCGGACGCGCAGCTGCCCGTCGTCCTGCCGGACGTGGACGACTACTCCCCCAAGACCTACGCCCCGGACGCCGCGGACACCGAGCCCGAGCCGCCGCTGGGCCGCGCGGAGGAGTGGGTGGAGGTCGAGCTCGACCTGGGCGACGGGCCGAAGAAGTACCGCCGCGAGACCAACACGATGCCGCAGTGGGCCGGTTCCTGCTGGTACTACCTGCGCTACCTGGACCCGGAGAACTCCGAGCGGTTCGTCGGCGTCGAGGCGGAGAAGTACTGGATCGGCAAGGACCCGGCGATCTCGCCGGTCGACCCGGGCGGCGTGGACCTGTACATCGGCGGCGTCGAGCACGCGGTGCTGCACCTGCTGTACTCGCGGTTCTGGCACAAGGTGCTGTTCGACCTGGGTCACGTGACCAGCGAGGAGCCCTTCCGCAAGCTGTTCAACCAGGGCTACATCCAGGCCTACGCCTACACCGACGCGCGCGGGCTGTACGTGACGGCCGAGGAGGTCGTCGAGGGACCGGACGGTGGTTTCACGTGGAACGGTGAGCCGGTCACCCGTGAGTACGGGAAGATGGGCAAGTCCCTCAAGAACGTCGTGACGCCGGACGAGATGTGCGACCGCTACGGCGCGGACACCTTCCGGCTCTACGAGATGTACACCGGCCCGATGGAAGCCTCGCGTCCCTGGTCGACCCGGGACGTCGTCGGACCGCAGCGGTTCCTACAGCGCGTGTGGCGCAACATCGTCGACGAGGAGACGGGTGAGGCGCGGGTCACGGACGACGAGCCCGGCGCCGAGACCCTGCGTGCCCTGCACAAGGCGATCGCCGGAGTCCGCGAGGACTACCCCGCCCTGCACTACAACACCGCCGCCGCGAAGCTGATCGAGCTGAACAACCACCTGACCAAGGCGTACCCCGGTGGGGCGCCGCGGTCGGTGGCGGAGCCGCTGGTCCTGATGCTGGCGCCGCTGGCCCCGCACATCAGCGAGGAACTGTGGTCGATCCTCGGCCACGCGGAGACGTTGGCCTACACCGACTTCCCCGTCGCGGACGAGCGGTTCCTGGTGCAGGACACCGTCGAGTACCCGATCCAGGTCAACGGCAAGGTCCGCTCCCGCATGACGGTCCCCGCGGACGCGGACCGGGCCGCGGTCGAGGCGGCGGCGCTGGTGGACGAGAAGATCGTCGCGGCGCTCGAGGGTGCGGCCCCGAAGAAGGTCATCGTGGTACCGGGGCGGCTGGTCAATGTCGTCCGCTGACCCGGGATCCGTCCGACCGTGACACGTCGGCGCCGCCGTGAGCCGTCGTGTCACGGCGGAGCCCTGATCGTTCGAGCGTATCGCGACACCGGGCACCACAGCCGGTGCGCGGCCGCCCGGTCTCGACGAGGGGTCTAGCGCGGGCGCAGGACGATCTCCTGGACGAGCGCCTCGGGGGTCGCCTGCACCGCGCCGACGATCGCGGCCGCCACGGACCCGGGGCGGAGGTACGTCGAGCCGTCGTACTCCCCGCCCTCGTGCGCGACGACCGCCTGCTGCATCTCGGTGTCGACCCGTCCGGGATGGACGGACGTCACGCGCAGGTCGGGCTCCTCGGCGCGCAGGGCGTCACCGAAGGCGCGCAGGGCGAACTTGCTCGCGGCGTACGAGCCCCAGCCTGGGCGGGCGGTGTAGCCGGCGCCCGAGTTGACGAGCACGACATCCCCGCGCGCGGCCCGGAGCGCGGGCAGCAGGATCCGGGTGAGCGAGGCGACCGCGACGACGTTGACGTCGAACTGCCGCCGCCAGGTCTCCGGTGAGGTCTCCGCGACGGTGCCGAGCAGGCCCACCCCGGCCGAGTGGACCAGGACGTCCAGCCGCTCGATGCCCAACGCCGTGACCGCGGCGACCACCGAACCGTCGTCGGTGAGGTCGACGGGCCAGGCGGACGCCCCGGGCAGCTCGCCGGCCAGGGTCTCCAGCGCGACCGCGTCCCGCCCATCCAGCAGGAGGTCGTGGGTGGGCGCGAGGGCGCGGGCGGTGGCGGCACCGATCCCGCGGGAGGCGCCGGTGACGAGGGCGAGCGGCCGGGAGGTCATGGCCGCACCCTACGAGCCCGCGTCAGGGCCTGCTGATCACGCGTTCCGGCGATCAACGGACCCTCACACAGGTGTCTTCATGATCGGATCCGCCTCAGGGTCCGATGATCACCACGAACCGTGATCATCAGACCCTCGCGCAGGCGACTGCGGGAGCGAACCCGATCCGGGTGCGCCGAACCAGCGAGGGGAGGTCAGACCCGGCGGGCGCCGCTGAACGGCATCTTGTCGACGCTGCCGATCTTCACCGGCTGCCCGCTCGTGCTCGCGTGCACGACCTGGCCGTTGCCGATGTAGATACCGACGTGGCTGACCGGCTTGTAGAAGAAGACCAGGTCGCCGGGCTGCAGGTCGGCCCGCGAGACGGGCGTGCCGACGGTCGACTGGGCGCGGCTGGTCCGCGGGATCGAGACGCCCGCGTTCTTGAACGCGAACGAGGTCAGCCCCGAGCAGTCGAAGGCCGAGGGGCCCGTGGCGCCGTAGCGGTACGGCTTGCCGATCTGGGCCATCGCCGTCTGCAGGGCCGCGGCGCGCGTCGCGGCGGGCGAGGCGGTCTGGGCGGCCGCGGCGACGACGTTCGCGGGAGCGGCGAGGGAGACCGTCCGGGTGGCCACCTCGACGGGGGCGGCCTGGGCGACGGACGGAGCGGGAGCGGCCTGGGTGGCGGCCGGGGTGAGGGTGAAGAAGGCCGCTGCCGCCGCGGTGGCGGCGACGACGGTGGTGCGCAGGAGCGCGGGTTTGTGCGTGGGCACTGGGTGAATCCTCTGGTCGCACCGCCGGTCGACCGCAGGTCCGTGCTCGGGGGAGAGCGTGGGTCCCACGTAGCGGGTGCGGTGGGGATGTCACCCGCCGGATCTGGGGAGCCCGGGCGGGGAACGGCACCCGCCCGTCCGGGCGGTGACCCCGATCCCGGGCACCGGAGTGGTGCCCGATGTCTCGGGGCCGTCCGCCAAATTACGAACGCATTAAGCAGGTTGCTATGACGCATATCGCATTCTGCGGTAGTGAATCGGGTGAGGCCGCTCACTCCCGTGACCACTCATTCGGTGGAACCACACACGTGATATTCATGTGATCCGGCACCAGAGCTGCCCGATGCAGGTGACCGGAGCGCGCACCGTCGCCGTTATCCCTCTGTTATTGCGCCACCCGAGTGAAACCCCTTCCGGTCTGGAACGACGCCGAACATTTCCACTCCACAAAGAAAATCGGGCCCCGACCGGAGTCACCGGTCGAGGCCCGACGGGGGCGGGGACGATCAGGCGTCGCCCCGGATGAACGCCTCCACGGCCTCACGCGCCGTTGAGTCGTCGTACTGCTCCGGCGGGGACTTCATGAAGTAGCTCGACGCCGACAGGATCGGGCCGCCGATGCCCCGGTCGAGGGCGATCTTCGCGGCCCGCACCGCGTCGATGATGATGCCCGCCGAGTTCGGGGAGTCCCAGACCTCGAGCTTGTACTCCAGGTTCAGCGGGACGTCGCCGAACGCGCGGCCCTCGAGCCGCACGTAGGCCCACTTGCGGTCGTCCAGCCAGGCCACGTAGTCCGACGGGCCGATGTGGACGTTGTCCTTGCCCATGTCCCGGTCGACCTGGCTGGTCACCGACTGGGTCTTGGACACCTTCTTCGACTCGAGCCGCTCGAGCTCCTTCATGTTCAGGAAGTCCATGTTCCCGCCCACGTTGAGCTGCATGGTGCGGTCCAGCTGCACCCCGCGGTCCTCGAACAGCCTGGCCAGCACCCGGTGGGTGATGGTCGCGCCGACCTGGGACTTGATGTCGTCACCGACGATCGGCACGCCGGCGTCGGTGAACTTCTGCGCCCACACCGGGTCGGAGGCGATGAACACGGGCAGCGCGTTGACGAACGCCACCTTCGCGTCGATCGCCGCCTGCGCGTAGTGCCGATCCGCCGCCTCGCTGCCCACGGGCAGGTAGGAGACGAGCACGTCCGCCTTCGTGTCCCGCAGGACCTGCGCGACGTCCACCGGCTCCTCGTCCGACTCGGTGATCGTCTCGCGGTAGAAGCGGCCGAGCCCGTCGAGTGTGTGTCCACGCTGGACGGTGACGCCGGTGGGCGGCACGTCGGCGATCTTGATGGTGTTGTTCTCGCTGGCCCTGATGGCGTCGGCCAGGTCGGTCCCGACCTTCTTCGCGTCCACGTCGAACGCGGCGACGAACGTGACGTCACGGACGTGGTACCCGCCGAAGTCGACGTGCATCAGCCCGGGGACACGCACGGTCGGGTCGGCGTCCTTGTAGTACTCCACGCCCTGGACCAGCGACGCCGCGCAGTTGCCGACGCCGACGACGGCGACTCGCACCTCACTCATGCAGGTTCTCCCTTTGCTCCGGTGGTTCCGGCCTCGTCGCCGGGATGACGTTCCCGCTCGATCAGCTCGTTCAGCCAGCGCACCTCGCGTTCGGTGGTGTCCAGCCCCAGCTCGTGCAGCTCGCGGGTGTAGCGATCGATCTGCTCGCCCGCCCTGGCCAACGCCGCCCGCAGGCCCTCGCGCCGCTCCTCCACCGCCCGCCTCCGCCCCTCCAGGATCCGCATCCTGGTCTCGGCGGGCGTGCGGGAGAAGAAGGCGACGTGGACGCCGAAGCCCTCGTCGTCCCAGGACTGCGGGCCGGACTCGGCCAGCTGCTCGGCGAACCGCTCTTTGCCCTCCGCGGTGATCCGGTAGGTCCGCCGCGAACGCTTGGACCAGCCCGTCTCGGCGTCCGCCTCGTCCTCGGCGATGAGCCCGGCCCGCAGCAGCCGGCGCAGGGCCGGGTACAGCGAGCCGTAGGAGAAGACGCGGAAGCCGCCGAGCCGCACGCCGAGCTGCTTGCGCAGCTCGTAGCCGTGCATCGGGTTCTCGGCGAGCAGGCCGAGGATCGCGAACTCGAGCACCGCCGCCTCCTCCCCGAGCCCGGACCGAAGACCCCGCTGTCCCCGGCGATCGATGTCGTCACTATATCGGTGCGATACATCCGCCCGCTGTACCGAGACGTGCATCACCCCGGTCCGGACCAGGCCGGGTGACGGCGCGGCGGGCGGTTCGGGGACCGCGCGGCACGAGCGGGTGAGTACCCTGGTCCGGTGCCCACCCATCGGCAGGTCGTCGACTACGCGTTGCAGCGCCGTGCGCTGCTCGCGGACGTCTACGCCGGCCGGGTCGGCACGGAGGAGGTCTGCGACGCGAGCCCGTACCTGATGCGGGCGGCACGGTTCCACGGCAGGCCCGGTGAGCAGCAGTGCCCCGTCTGCCGCAAGGAGAGGCTCACGCTGGTCTGGTGGGTGTTCGGGGAACAGCTGCGACAGGTCTCGGGATCGGCGCGCGGTCCGGAGGAGCTCGAGGAGCTCGCCGGTCGCCATGACGAGTTCTCCGTGTACCTCGTGGAGGTGTGCCGCACGTGCGGCTGGAACCATCTGGTCCAATCGTCCGTGCTGGGCACCGGCGCCCAGCCCACCCGCCCGCGTCGACGGCGGTCCGCCGCCGAGTGACGCCCCGACGACCCATGAGCCTCTCGTGAGCCCAGCCCCCCGCTCCCCGTTCCCCATCCCGGCCCGCCCACGCTCCCCGCTGGCGGCCGGAGAAGCACGGAGCCCGCGGTGACCGATCAGCGCAGCGACCCCAGCCGGTCAGGCGTGCCCCCGCGCGCCCCGGTGCCCGACGTGTGGAACGTGGGGCCGCATCAGGGCCCGCCGCCCCGTGAGCCGTGGCAGGGCCGGGGCGCCCGCCCGCCGCGCCCGCAGGGCCCACCGCCCGCGGGGTACGGCCCGCCGCCCCCGGTGCGGCCCGCTCCGCGGCGGTACGGTCCGCCGCCGGTCCCACGGGACCCTCGGCTGCTCACCCACGACGCGGGCACCTCGGGCCCGGACGACCGGCCGACCGCCCTCGCGGTCGCCGAGCCGCCGGGTCCGCCGCCCGTGCCGCCCCGACGCCGCGGCGGTGGCGGCGGAGACGACGGCGGGGCGCCGAAGGGTCGGAGGCGTCGGGTGAAGCGCATCGTCTTCTGGTCGCTCGGGGCGCTGGTCCTCGCGCCGTTCCTCGCGTTCGCCGTCGGCTGGATGCTCTTCCAGGTACCCACGGCCGAGGACGTCGCGAACACCCAGGTCGCCACGTTCACCTTCGCCGACGGCAGCCCGCTGGCCACCGTCCGGCCGAACAACATCAACCGCACGAACGTCACGCTCGACCAGGTCCCGCAGCACGTCCAGCAGGCCGTGCTGTCCGCGGAGGACCGGTCCTTCTTCTCCAACCCGGGCTTCGACGTGTCCGGCATCGGCCGGGCCGTGTGGAGCCAGCTGACCGGCGGCATCGGCGGCGGCTCCACGATCACCCAGCAGTACATCAAGGTGACCACGGGGCAGGACGAGGCCACGCTGTTCCGCAAGTACAAGGAGATCGTGCTCGCCGCGAAGATCTCCAAGGAGCAGACGAAGGAACAGATCCTCGAGAACTACCTCAACGCGATCTACCTCGGCCGCGGCGCGTACGGCATCCAGGCGGCGAGCCAGGCCTACTTCGGCAAGCCCGTCTCGCAGCTGACCCCCTCCGAGGGCGCGATGATCGCGGGCCTGATCCAGTCGCCGTCGCGCTGGGACCCGGCCAAGACCCTCGATAAGTCGCAGCAGCGCTGGGCCTTCGTGCTCGACGGGATGGTCGCCCAGGGTTGGATGACACCCGCCGACCGCGCCCGGCAGGTCTTCCCGGAGTGGAAGCAGCCCAGCGGCTCGGACGGCGGCATCCCCGGGGACGCGAACGGCCACATCTACAACCAGGTGCGCGCCGAGCTGGAGCAGAACGGGATCTCCGAGGCGGAGATCAACACCGAGGGCCTGACCGTCGAGACCACGATCGACCCGAAGATGCAGAAGGCCGCCGTCGAGGCGGCGGACGACATCATGGACGGCCAGCCGCAGAACCTGCGCACGGCGCTGGTCTCGGTCGACCCCAAGACGGGGGCCGTGCTCGCCTACTTCGGCGGGAACGACGGCGTCGGGCTGGACTACGCGCAGGCGTCGAAGCAGCCGGGTTCGTCGTTCAAGCCGTTCGTGTTCGCCGCGGGCCTGCAGGAGCCGGACCCGATCGGGCTGGGCACCCAGTTCGACGGTTCCTCGCCGCAGACCCTCGCCGGGGTCAAGGTGTCGAACTCCGAGGGCGTGAGCTGCGGGCAGTGCTCGGTGAAGACCGCGATGACGCAGTCGATCAACACCGTGTTCTACCGGATGGCGCTCGAGGTCGGCCCGCAGAAGGTGGCGGACGCCGCCGCGGCCGCGGGCATCCCGGCCGCCAGCCTGAAGAACCCGACCGGCGGCATCGCGCTGGGCGACAAGAACGTCACCACCGAGGACATGGCCGCGGCCTACGCCACGTTCGCCGCGGACGGGGTCCGGCACGACCCGTTCATGGTCAAGAAGGTCACGACCAGCGACGGGCGGATCATCTTCGACCAGGGCACGACGGACGCCGGCGTCCAGGCCTTCAGCCAGCAGGTCGCCCGCAACGTCACCGAGTCGATGACGGACGTCGCGAGCGCCTCCCGGATCGGCCTCGGCGGCCGCCCGGTCGCCGCGAAGACCGGCACCGTGCAGAGCAACGTCGAGGGGCAGAACAACGATGCCTGGACCGTCGGCTACACGCCGTCGGTGTCCACGGCGGTCTGGGTCGGCACGGACGACAACTCGCCGATCAAGAACTCCGCGGGCAGGCCGATCTACGGGCGCATGCTGCCCGGCTCGATCTGGCAGGAGTTCATGACCGCGGCGCTGCGCGGCACCCCGAGCGAGCAGTTCTCCAAGTTCACGCCGCTCGGCCAGGCACCCGTCTCGGACACCGCGGGGCAGGACCAGGGCGGACAGCAGGGCACCGGCCAGGACCAGGACGGCAACGGCCAGGTCGACCCGCACGAGCAGCAGGGCGACGGCGGCGGTCAGCAGGGCGCGACCGACAACGGCGGCAACGGCAACGGCAACGGCGGGAACGGCAACGGCGGGGACAACGGCGGCGGCGGGAACGGTGGGAACGGCGGCGGGAACGGCAACGCCGACAACGCCGCCTTCGACCTGATCCGGCCACGGAACGGGTGACGACCGGCCCGGCCCGGGGGCGTGTGGTCCCCAGCTGGACCGAGCCCCTTGTCGCGTCGGCGAGCAGGCTGGTCGGCGGGCCGCTGGGCAGGCACGCGCTGGTCGGTCGGGCCCGGTTCTGGACGCCACTGCGGGTGGTGCTGCTGCTCGCGGTCGTCACGCTCGCGGTGGGTTGGTTCGCCAAGGCGCCCTGCCTGCAGCAGTACCGCGCCGCGGACGGCACGCTCGCGCTGGACTGGCAGAACAACCGCCAGTACGTGGCGATGTGCTACTCGGACACCGTCCCGCTCTACGGCATCGAGCGGCTGGACGATCCCACCGCGATCCCCTACCGGGACGCCTGGGTGGACGGCGACGGGGCCCAGCATTTCATGGAGTACCCCGTGCTCACCGGCTTCTACCAGTGGGGCGCCGCCCGCCTGACGGACGTGTGGCAGAGCCTGCCGCTGCCGTCAGCCCTGCCCGTCGTCGTCTACTTCGACCTCGTGGCCGTCGGGTTGGCGCTGTGCTGGCTCGTCGCGGTCTGGAGCGTGGTGCGGCTGCGCCCGGACCGGCCCTGGGACGCGGCGCTGGTGGCCGTCTCCCCGCTGGTCGCCGTGCACGCCTTCACCAACTTCGACGCCCTCGCCGTCGCCCTGGCCTGCGGCGGGATGCTGGCCCTGCAGCGGCGCAGGCCGGTGCTCGCCGGGATCCTGCTGGGGCTCGGCGGCGCGGCCAAGCTCTATCCGCTGCTCCTGCTGCTGCCGGTGGTGCTGGTGGCGGTGCGCAGGCGAGACGTCGGTCCGGCGGTGCGCGTGCTCGTCGCGGCGGCCGTGGCGTGGCTGGCGGTCAACCTGCCGGTGGCGCTGGCCTGGTCGGACGGCTGGTGGGAGTTCGTCCGGCTCAACCGCATCCGCCCCGCGGACCCGGACTCGCTGTACTACGCGCTGTCCTACTTCACCGGCTGGAGCGGGTTCGACGGGCCGCTGCGGGCGGACGAGGCACCGAACACGCTGAACGCGGTGAGCGCCGCCCTGTTGATCGTGGCCTGCGCAGGGCTCGTGGTCCTGGCGGCCAAGGCCCCCCGCCCGCCCCGGCTGGCGTCACTGGCCTTCCTGGTGGTGGCGGCGTTCCTGCTGGTCAACAAGGTGTGGAGCCCGCAGTACTCGCTCTGGCTGGTGCCGCTGGCGGTGCTGGCCCTGCCGCGGTGGCGGCTGCTGCTCGCCTGGATGGCCGTGGACGCGCTGGTCTGGGTGCCGCGGATGTTCTACTACGTCGGGCCCGGCGCGAAGGGGTTGCCGCCGGACTGGTTCCTCGGGGCCGTTCTGCTGCGGGACGCGATGGTGGTCCTGCTCTGCGTGCTCGTCGTGCGGACGGTGCTGCGGCCCGCGACCGATCCGCTGCGGGCGGCCACGGCGGCCGCCGATCCGGACTGGCCGATGCGACGCCCGTCACAGCACGCTGCCCCCCGGGTCGCGGTGGGGCAGAGTCCGAAACATGGGTGAGGCGCTTCGGGAGGTCGTCGAGGACCGGTTGGCCCGGTTCGAGCGACGCGGGGTGGACCGGCCGGACCTCAAGCGCTCCGCCGTCACGATCACGCTGGTCACGACCGGTTCCGAGGGTGTGGCGGAGGGGCTGGCCTTCCTGCTCACCCGGCGGGCCTCCACGCTCCGCAAGCACGCCGGGCAGTGGGCGTTGCCGGGCGGGCGCGCGGACGGCGAGGAGACGATCACCCAGGCCGCCCGCCGCGAGCTGTCCGAGGAGGTCGGCCTGGAGCTCGGCGAGGACGCCGTGCTCGGCCTGCTCGACGACTACCCCACCCGCTCCGGGTACGTGATCACCCCGGTGGTGCTGTGGGCGGGCGAGGTCGGCGAGCTCACCCCGAACCCGGAGGAGGTGGCGCACCTGTACCGCATCCCGCTGGCGCAGATCGACGTCGAGCCCCGGTTCCTCGCCATCCCGGAGTCCGACGCGCCGGTCATCCAGGTGCCGCTGTTCGACCGGTTCGTGCACGCGCCGACGGGTGCGGTGCTGTACCAGGTGCGGGAGCTGTTGCTGCACGGTCGGCCGACGCGGGTGGACCATCTGGAGCAGCCGGTGTTCGCCTGGCGGTGACCGCGTCCGGCGCGCGCAGGAACAGCCCGAAGAGGACCACCAGCAACACCGCGCGCCCCCACACCCCGAGCACCACCATCTGCGCGGACAGCCCGCCCGCGATGCCGCCGTCCCCGCCGCCGTTGAGCGCGTAGAACCAGCGGAAGATGCCGATCCCCATCATCAGGTCCGCAGCGAGGTAGCCGGCGACCCAGCCCCAGCGGAGCCGCAGGAGCACGAAGAAGGGCAGCAGCCAGAGGGTGTACTGCGGGGAGTGCACCTTGTGCAGCAGCAGGAACCCGCACAGCATCGCGGCGCTGACCCCGATCCAGGGGTAGACCCCGGTGCGCCGGTAGCGCCACCAGCCCAGGCCCGCGGCCAGCGCGAAGGAGGCCAGGACGAGCAGTGGGGAGAGCACGTCCACCAGCGGCGCGAAGTCGTCCTCGGCGCCCAGGTCCGCCATGATCGGCCGCAGGCCCCAGTACCAGATCGAGTTGGTGCTGATGTCCACCGCGCGCAGCTGCTGGAAGGTGAACGACGCCTTCCACCCCGGGTAGCCGACGAGCACGAACGGCAGGTTCACCAGCACCACGGTGGCGACGCCCGCGACACAGACCCGCAGCGCGCCCCGCCAGTCGCGGCCCCGGCTGAGGACGTACAGGGCCAGCGGGAGCAGGAACGCCCCCGGGTAGAGCTTGAGCGTGAAGCCGAGCCCGAGCAGCACCGCGGCGACGGTGGAGCGGGTGGTGAGGCTCCAGCGGGTGCCGTGCATGACGAAGACGGCGGCGACGGCGGCGGCGACGGCGGGCAGGTCCCAGTTGTGGAAGGCGTAGAGCACCAGCGGTGGGCCGAGCGCCCACACCAGCGCCCGCCAGCGGGCCAGCCTGCCGAGCATCCAGCCGGTGAGCAGGCCGAACGGCGCGAGCAACAGGGCGGAACCGAGCAGGAACCCCGCGTCCGTGGAGGCCCCGAGCGCACCGACCCAGATCAGCACGCCGGTCAGCACCGGATACTCGACGGAGCCGCCGTACAGCTGCCCCTCGGGGGTGATGCCGCCGTCCACGTACGGGAAGACGTGCTCGTCGATGTCCCGGCCGATCCACAGGTACTGGATGTCCGAGTAGCAGACGTCCCGGTTCTGCCGGGTGCCGTAGTCCGGCTGGGAGCGGCCCGAGGCGTCGAACCCCGGGCCCAGGCAGCGGGCCTTGTTGGCGTAGCCGAGCAGCAGGGTCAGGCCGGTGAGCGCGACGATCAGCAGCAGGACCGGCGCGCCGAACCGGCTCGCCCGGCCGGTCCCCGTTCGGGCGCACCCGGGTCGGTCCGCCCTCGACGGGTCGGCGGCGCCGGACCGCGCGGTCCGGCCCTCGGTCACGCCTTCGCGCGCAGGTAGGCGATGTCCGCGGCCTGGCCCTCCGCCGGCGTCTCGACGACCACCGGCGCGCCGGCCGCGGCGACGACGGCGGCGAGCACCTCGGGCTCGATCGTCCCGTCCTCGACGTTCGCGTGGCGGTCCCGCGCGGAGTCGAACTCGTCCCGCGAGTTGTTCAGGTGCACCAGGTCGATCCGGCCGGTGATGGCCTTGGCCCGCTCGACCACGCCGACGAGCTCCTCGCCCGCGGCGAACGCGTGGCACGTGTCGAGGCAGAACCCGACGCCGAACTCGCCCACCGCGTCCCACAGGCGGGCCAGCGCGTCGAACTTGCGGGCCATCGCGTTGTCCCCGCCGGCGGTGTTCTCGATGAACACCGGGACGGCGAACCCGCCCTCGCCCGCCTGCCGCTCGACGAACTTGCGCCAGTTGTCCACGCCGACGGCGGGGTCCTCGTCCTTCGTGACGTGCCCGCCGTGCACGACCAGCCCGATCGCGCCGACCTCTGCGGCCGCCTCGGCGTGCTGGGTGACCAGCTTCCGGGAGGGGATCCTGATGCGGTTGTTCGGCGAGGCGACGTTCACGACGTACGGCGAGTGCACCACCGTGACGACGTCCGACGCCGCGAGGGCCTCGGCGTGCGGGTGCGGCTGGGGCTCCTTCCACCCCTGCGGGTCCGCGAGGAAGAACTGGACGATCTCCGCCCCGCGCTCGGCCGCCGCGGCCAGCGGGTCGTCGTCCCGGACGTGGGCACCGATGAGCATGCCCCGAGGGTAGAGCCCACCCCCGACAACCCGGGCCGTGCCCGCCCGCCCCCACGCGGACCGGCGGAAACGCGCTGGTAATCTCGTGCGCAACCGCTCCGGCCGGCGCCCTCCCGGGCGCCGCACGACGAGCCCCCTTCGCGGGTGGCCCGGTTCTGTCGGGGTGGGGTGAGAACCTCCTGCCGCGGAAGCGCCGCGGCCGTTCCAGTCCACAGGAGGTGAGTGGTTCTCATGCGTCACTACGAGATCATGGTCATTCTGGACCCCAGTCTCGACGAGCGCACGGTGCAGCCGTCGCTGGAGACCTTCCTGAACGTCGTCCGCTCCGACGGCGGTTCCGTGGAGAAGATCGAGGTGTGGGGCAAGCGTCGCCTCTCCTTCGAGATCAAGAAGAACGCCGAGGGCATCTACGCGGTGCTCGAGGTCGAGGCCGAGCCGGCCACCGTCGCCGAGCTCGACCGCCAGCTGGGTCTGAACGAGTCGGTCCTGCGCACCAAGGTGCTGCGCAAGGACGTCAAGCGCACGCCCGCCCCGACCGCGAGCTGACCGCTCGTAGCCGCTAGCAACGAGGAGGCCGCATGGCCGGCGAGACCGTCATCACCGTGGTCGGCAACCTGACCGCCGATCCGGAGCTTCGGTTCACCCCGTCCGGGGCGGCCGTCGCCAACTTCACGGTGGCGTCCACGCCCCGCACCTTCGACCGCCAGTCCGGCGAGTGGAAGGACGGCGAGGCGCTGTTCCTGCGTTGCAACGTCTGGCGCCAGCCCGCGGAGAACGTCGCCGAGACGCTGACCCGAGGCGCCCGCGTCATCGTGCAGGGCCGGCTGCGCCAGCGCTCCTTCGAGACCCGCGAGGGGGAGAAGCGCACCGTCATCGAGATGGAGGTCGACGAGGTCGGCCCCTCGCTGCGGTACGCCACCGCGAAGGTCAACCGGGTCGCCCGCTCCGGCGGGTCCGACTTCGGCGGCGGTGGCGGCGGCTTCGGTGGCGGCGGCACGGGCGGTGGCGGCGGCAACGGCGGCGGCCAGCGCGGCGGCGGCTACGACGACCCCTGGGGTTCGGCCCCGGCCGCGGGCAGTGGCCCGGCGGCGGACGACGAGCCCCCCTTCTGATCCTTCCCACGACCCGCGCTCCGAGCGCGGGAGGTACATCCAGGAGCAACAGCAATGCCCAAGCCAGTGCTGCGCAAACCGAAGAAGAAGGTCTGCGCATTCTGCAAGGACAAGGCTCAGGACATCGACTACAAGGACACCGGTCTCCTGCGCAAGTTCATCTCCGACCGCGGCAAGATCCGCGCGCGTCGGGTCTCCGGCAACTGCCGGCAGCACCAGCGGGACGTCGCCGTCGCGGTCAAGAACAGCCGCGAGGTCGCCCTGCTCCCCTACACCTCGACCGCGCGCTGAGGAAGGACCACACATGAAGCTCATCCTCACCGCCGATGTGCCGAACCTGGGTGCGCCCGGGGACATCGTCGAGGTCAAGGACGGCTACGGCCGCAACTACCTGCTCCCGCGCCAGTTCGCGATCGTCGCGACCAAGGGTGCGGAGAAGCAGGTCGCGCAGATCCAGCGGGCCCAGAAGGCGCGCCAGATCCGCGACCTGGGGCACGCCAAGGAGGTCGCGAACCAGCTCGGACAGCTGTCCGTCAGCGTGACCGCCAAGGCCGCGGGCGACACGGGCCGGCTCTTCGGCTCGGTCACCACCGCGCAGATCGCGGAGGCCGTGAAGAAGGCGGGCGGCCCGGTTCTGGACCGGCACGCCATCGAGATCGACGAGCAGATCAAGTCGGTCGGCAGCCACCCCGTCACGGTGCGGCTGCACCCGGAGGTCTCCGCGGCGCTGCAGGTGTCGGTCGTCGCGAGCTGACACCGGGGTCGGGCGCGGCTGAGCACGAGCCCCGATCACGCTCCGTCACGAGGGCGGGTCCACGGTCTCCACGACCGAGGGCCCGCCCTCGTCGCGTTCCGGGAGTCCGGACGCGCGTCGTGGCGATCTCGGCGGGTCCGTGCGAGGGTGGGTCCGGTGGCCGTCGGCGGGCGGTGCGCACACCGACCGTCCGGCGCGTGGGAACGACACGCGGAGGTGACGGCCGTGTCGCTCAGTGACGCCGCGGGAGCGCCGGGTGGAGGCTCGCCGGGCGCGCGCGACACGCCGAAGAGCGGACTCGCCGTGGCCTGGGACACCGAAGTTGTCCACACCGCCCACACCAGTGCTGATCTGCGAAGAAGCGCTCTGAACTGGGGTTGTCCCCATATTGTCCACAGGGCGGTGGGGAGCGGTGGCCTGCTCTGTCCCCGAACCGTCCCCAGGGACTCCCCAGGTCTGTCCACATGGTCGTTTGGGCATGCCGCCGCACGGGGCTAGCGTCACGTGCCCGGGCCCCGTGTGCGTTCGCGGCGGCCCGGACGACCGTTCGTCGCGGCCCCTTGGGGTGGTCGCCCGGACGGGCGGTGGACGGGACGAGGTGCGCCCTCCGCAGCCGGACTCCCGACGGGTGCGTATCGAACAGTAGTTCGATAGGATGGCCGCAAGAGGTTACTGGGGGTGACGCCGGGTATGGCGGTGACGGACGACCGACCCAATCGGCCGCGTGCGGTCCGCGACGGCGAGGGCCGCCAGAGCTCGTCGGACCAGCACGGCTACGGCGCGGGCGGTGGGGAGTCCGGTCCGAGCCCGTTCGACCGTCAGCCCCCGCAGGACCTCACCGCCGAGCAGTCGGTGCTGGGCGGCATGTTGCTGAGCAAGGACGCGATCGCGGACGTGGTGGAGGTGCTGCGGCCGGATGACTTCTACCGTCCGGCGCACCAGACCGTCTACGACTGCATCCTGGACCTCTACGGTCGCGGTGAGCCCGCGGACGCGGTGACGGTGTCCGCGGAGCTGCAGCGGCGCGGTGAGCTGATCCGGCTCGGTGGCGCGCCGTACCTGCACACGCTGATCGCCACGGTGCCCACGGCGGCGAACGCGGCGTACTACGCCGAGATCGTCGCGGAGAAGGCCACGCTGCGGCGGTTGGTCGAGGCGGGCACCCGGATCGTGCAGCTGGGCTACCACGGGGCCGAGGGCGCGGAGGTGGACGAGGTCGTCGACCGGGCGCAGGCGGCGATCTACGAGGTCACCGAGCGTTCCACCAGCGAGGACTACATCGTCCTCGAGGAGCTGCTGCAGCCCACGATGGACGAGATCGACGCCATCGCCTCCCGCGGCGGCGTGTCCAACGGCGTGCCCACCGGCTTCACCGACCTGGACGAGGCGACCAACGGGCTGCACCCGGGCCAGATGGTCGTCGTCGCGGCCCGGCCCGGTCTGGGCAAGTCCACGCTCGGGCTGGACTTCGCGCGGAGCTGCTCGATCAAGCACGGGATGACCTCCGCGGTGTTCTCGCTGGAGATGAGTAAGTCCGAGATCGTCATGCGGCTGCTGTCGGCGGAGGCGCGGATCCGGCTGGCGGACATGCGCGCGGGCCGGATGAGCGACGACGACTGGACCCGGATGGCGCGCCGGATGAGCGAGATCTCGGAGGCGCCGCTGTTCGTGGACGACTCCCCGAACCTCACCCTGATGGAGATCCGGGCCAAGGCGCGGCGGCTCAAGCAGCGCAACGACCTCAAGCTGGTCATCCTGGACTACCTGCAGCTGATGACGTCCGGGCGCAAGGTCGAGTCACGCCAGCAGGAGGTCTCGGAGTTCTCCCGGCAGATCAAGCTGCTGGCCAAGGAGCTCGAGGTGCCGGTGGTGGCGATCTCGCAGCTCAACCGTGGTCCCGAGCAGCGCACGGACAAGCGGCCGATGATCTCCGACCTGCGTGAGTCCGGCTCGATCGAGCAGGACGCGGACATGGTCATCCTGCTGCACCGGCCGGACGCGTTCGAGCGGGACGACCCGCGCGCGGGCGAGGCCGACCTGATCCTGGCCAAGAACCGTAACGGGCCCACCGCGAACATCGTCGTGGCCCACCAGCTGCACTACAGCCGCTTCGCGGACCTGGCGCACGGCTAGTCGCAGGTGTCCTCGTGCCCCACGTGCGCGTGGTGCTCGAGCTGCAGCGTGCTGTGGGTCAGGCCGTGGTGCTCGCGGAGCGCCTGGCCCGCCCGGTCCAGCACGGTCTCGCCGCAGCCGGTCTCGGCCTCGTCGGACACCACGAGGTGTGCGGACATCGACGGGGTGCGGTCGTTGATCGCCCAGACGTGCAGGTCGTGCACCTCCTGCACCCCGGGGACGCCGAGCAGGGTGGTGCGCACCGCATCCACCGCGATCCCGGCGGGCGCGCCCTCCAGCAGCACGTGCCACACCTCGCGCAGCAGCGCGACCGCCCGCGGCAGGATGAGCACCGCGATGAGCAGCGACGCGACGGTGTCCGCGTAGGGCCAGCCGGTGGTGAGCAGTACGACCGCCGCCCCCATGACGCCGACCGAGCCCAGCGCGTCCCCCAGCACGTGCAGCATGGCGCCGCGCATGTTCATGTTGCCGCGGTCGCCTCCGGCCAGGACCACCAGCGAGATCACGTTGCCGACGAGTCCGGCCGCGCCGAGGACCAGCAGCGGCAGCCCGGGGATCTCGGCGGGGGTGAACAGCCGCGCCACCCCCTCGACCACGACCCACACCACGACGGCGATCAGCACCGCCGCGTTGATCCCGGCGACCAGGACCTCGACCCGCCCGAGCCCGAAGGTCCGGCGGTCGGTCGCGGGGCGGGTGGCCACCGCGGCGGCGATCACGGCCCCGACGAGTGCCCCGGCGTCCGTGAGGAGGTGGCCGAGGTCGGCCAGCAGGGCCAGCGACCCGGTGAGCAGGGCTCCGACGCCGCCGAGCAGGGCGCAGGCGAGCGTGACGACGAGCGCGACGACCAGGCGTCGACGGTCACCCGCCGCCGAGTGGCCGTGGCCGCCGTGGTCGGCATGGCCGTGTCCGTGCCCCGTTCCCATGGCCCGACCGTACCTATGCGTGGTTGTGCATGTAAAGGGTAGGGCGCCCTCACTCGGCCGGTTCGGGTCACATCTCGCACAGGATCACGATTCGGTCACGTAGACTCCGACGACGAGTCAGCGCCTTCCCGGGTCAACGGCGAGCGGGCGGCCGTGTGTGCGAGACCGAGTGCGAATCCCGAGGGGTGCCGTCCATGCTGAGCGACCGTGAACGCAGCCAGTTCAGCCTCATCGAGCAGAGTCTCCTCGCGGCGGACCCGCTCTTCGTGTCCCGGTGCAGCGCGCTGGGCAGGCGGCTGCGGCGCGGTGTCCCGGTCCGGCGCTCCGCGCGCAGCATGCACGCCGCAGGCGCCATCCCGACCGTGCTCCTGGCGGGCGGACTGGTGCTGCTCGTCGTGGGCGGGGCGGCCGCGGCGGTGCCGATCGTCGTCACCGGGATCCTGATGGCCATGGCCGCGCTCGGCCTCGCCCTCACCACCCCGCAGCGCACCCGCCCCGACACCGCTTAGACCAGGTGCTCCAGCAGGAGGCGGTTCGCCGCCTCCGCGCTCTCGAACGTCGCCACGTGCCCGCCCGGCACGATCTCCAGCCGCGCGCCCGGGATGCCGTCGGCCAGCGTGCGCGCGTGCGGGTCGACCGGCGTGGCGAGGTCGTCCGCGCCGCCCAGGACGAGCGTGGGCGCCTGGATCGCCGACAGCCGCTCCCGGTGGTCCCACTCCACGATGGCCTCGCAGGAGGCCGCGTAGCCCGCGTCCGAGATGCCCGCGATCCAGCCGACGGCGGTCTTCAGCACATCCGGGTGCTCGGCGGACCACTCCGGGGTGAACCAGCGCGCGGCCACCGGTTCCGCGATCGCGCCGGTGCCCTGCTCGCGCACCGTCTCGATCCGCTGCAGCCAGGGGGTCTTGTCCGGGAAGTACGCGGTGGTGCAGCACAGCGCCAGGGCCGAGATCCGCTCCGGGTGCTCGGCGGCCAGGTACATCCCGACCATGCCGCCGAGCGACAGCCCCGCCCAGGAGACGCGGTCGAGCCCCAGCGAGTCCAGGGTCGCGAGCGCGGCGTCGGCGAGCCCGGCCATCGAGTACGGCCCGGCGGGGACGGGCGAGCCACCGTGGCCCAGGTTGTCCAGCCGGACCACGCGGAACCGGGCGGCCAGGGCCGAGACGTTCGGCTCCCACATGGCGAGGGTGCTGCCCAGCGAACCGAGCAGGACCAGCGGCGGGGCGTCGTCGGGGCCGTCGATCCGGGAGTGCAGCAGGTCGCTCATGGCCCCGATCCTGTCAAAGCCGCGCGCTCGGCGTCGGTCGCGGGCTCGGTGGCGACGAGCTCGTCGGACACCTCCAGTGGCCAGCCCGTCTCCGCACGGACCTGTTCGACCGTCACCCCGGGGTGCAGGTCGGTGAGGACGAGCTCGGCGGTGGCCGGGTCCGGCCGCAGCACCCCCAGGTCCGTCACGACGGCGACTGGACCGGTCCCGAACAGCCCCACCCGAGCCCGGTCCAGCGGCCCGGAGAGCCCGCCCGCCGCCGTCACGAAGTCGACGCGTTCCACGAAGGACCGCAGCCGGTGCGGCAGCAGCACGACGAGCGCCGCGCCCGCCGCGAGCTCGGGCAGGATCCCGGCGCCGGTGAGCCGCTCGGTGGGTTCGTCGTACTCGCCCAGGACGCTGGTGTTGAGGTTGCCGTAGGCGTCCACCTGCGCGGCGGTGACGAGCCCGACCTCGACCCGGCGCAGCCCGTGCCGCAGGAACCCGGGTGTGCGCGGGTCCAGCAGCTCGAGGGAGGGCGCGTGGGTCGCCCGGGCCAGCAGCGCGGCGGCGGTCGGCGCGCCGGGATCGCTCACGCAGATCCCGCCGCGGAGCAGGCGGGCGGCGGCCAGCAGCATCATCGGAGAGGTCCCGGCGGTCACGCCCGCACCTCCGCCAGCCACGCCGCGAAGTCCGCGGGCACAGGCGACTCGGGCACCTCCGCGACCAGCAGCCCGGCCACCCCCGGCAGCTCGGTGCGGGGCAGCTCCTCGACCGTCTCGGACACGGTGACCAGGGCCCGGCGCGCCGCGTACACCGCGTCCCGCCCGACCCCGACCAGCCCGTCGACGTTGCCCGCCCGGTCGGCCCGTCGCGCGTGCACGATCGCGACGTCCGGCGCGATCGCGGGCACCGCCGCGAGATCCTCGCCGGTGAACGGGCAGCGCACGGTCGCGACCCGGGTGACCGTCGCGAGGTCGGTGCCGACGTACCCGCGCAGGACGCCGAACGGCAATCCGGCCGCGCCTGCGTCGTACGCGGTGGCGAGGCCGGTGGCGGTGTGGTCCTCCCGCTCGACGTCCGCCGCGGCGATCCGCGGCAGCACGGCCCCGTCCGGCCCGGCGACCGCCGAGGTCACCAGCCGCGCGACGCAGCCGGCCCCCACCAGCAGGTCACCGGAGATCCCCGGGTTCAGCGCGACGAGAGTGAGGTCCCGCACCCGGCGGCGGGCGAGGACCGTGGCAACTGCGACCGGCGCGCCCTCCCAGGCGACCTCGGACCCGTTCCGCACCAGCGCGTCGAGGGCGTCGGCCAGCGCCGAGATCGTGGCCATGGGCGGGACGGTAGTGGTCGAGGAGCGCACCCGCACGTTCCCGACCCGGGACCGCCCCGTCACGACGAGGTACGGGTCAGGGCGAAGTCGAGGTTCGCGGTGCCGACCCGGGACCGTCCGCAGGTGAGAGGGCTGCGCCGGACGTCACCAAGCCGGCTGGAGCAGTACCACCGCGCGGGTCGGGTGATGCTCGGCGGTGAGCCGGTCACCGACCTCGGCCAGGCGGCACCGAAGGACTCCCGGATCAGTTCGCCGCGGCGTGATCGTGAGGGAGGGCCCTGTCGCGATCCTTCTGGAGTCGGGCTCGCCGTGCTCGGCTGGGCGGCCCGCCGTCCCGACCTCCCGGGAGCGGACTCTCGACCGCGCCGAGGCGATCATCAGAAATGGTGAGCCTCCGTAACGGGACGAATCGAGCCGCCGATCCTGGGGCGTGACGCAGCCGCCCCAGCAACAGCCGTACGGGACTCAGCAGATCGGCGCGTACGGCCCGACCGCCGGGTTCCCGTACCAGGGTGCACCGGGGTACGGCACCGGCATACCGCAGCAGCGGCAGCCCGAGCCGCCCCGGCGGAAGCGGTGGTGGATTCCGGTCGTCGCCGTCCTGGCCGTGATCGCCGTTGTGACCGTCCTCGCCGTCCTCACCACGAGCGGGGACTCGACCACGGTTGCTGCCCCGGCGAGTGCGCCAGCAGTCGGGGAGGCCGGCTACCTCCAGACCGTCCGGGCCGTTGCCCCCGAGCTGTCGAAGTTCGACGACCCGACGCTGGCGACGATCGGCCGGGCGGTGTGCAGCCAGCCGTCTTCCCAGAGCCGACAGCTGCTGATCACGGACATGGCGTCCTACCGCAGCATCAGCACCGGAGCGGCTGGAACCATCGTGACGGCGGCGGTGCAGTACTTCTGCCCATCCCGTACCTGGGCGTCGCAGACCGGGGTGGTGACGACCGCTGCACCGACCACGACCGCGGTGGTCGCGTCCGGCCCCGCGAAGGCGATCACCGCGCGGGAGTGGCTGCTCATCGCGAAGGACCCGGACGCGCACCAGGGCGAGCGGGTCATCGTCTACGGCGAGGTCAGGCAGTTCGACTCGGCGACTGGCCCGTCCGGGTTCCGGGCGAACGTCGATGGTGTGGTGCACCCGGTGAAGTACGGCTACGCGAACTACGAGACGAACACCGTGCTCGGCGCAGGGACGGGGGTGTCACTGGCCGAGGTGGTGCAGGACGACCTCTTCAAGGCTGAGGTGACCGTGGTCGGTTCGTACTCCTACGACACGCAGATCGGCGGGAAGACCACGGTGCCGATGCTGCTGATCACGAACATCGAGGTCACCGGTTCGACGGCCGGCTGAGGCCGAGCGGGACCCCACTACCCCATGACCTGAAGAGCACGAAAGCAGGAGCTTCCCCATGTCGCAGCAGTCGCCGTTTCAGCCCTATGGGGGCCAGAACCCCTACGGCCAACAGCAGCCCGGCCCCTACCAGCAGCAGCCTCAGCCCCAGCAGTATGGCCAGCAGTGGGCGCCCCAGCAGCAGGCGCACCAGGAGTTCGGGTTCGCGCCGCAGCAGCGCCAACCGCACCCCACCAACGTGCCTGCCCAACTGCCGAAGCCGAAGCGGAGGAAGTGGCCGTGGATCGTGGGCGCGCTCGTCCTCGTGCCCGTCCTGTTCATGGGCGGGTGCATGGCCCTGCTCGGCGGCGCGGCCACCGCCATCGACAACGCCCGCACGGGCGGGACCACCGCGGTCGGTCAGACCCTCACGTACGCGTCCGGCCTCGGCATCTCCGCCTCGGTCCCGGCCCCGTGGAAAGCCGACAACGAGTTCGAGGTCGGCCGGAACGAGCAGGGCTATGAGTCGACTGTGACCGTCACGAACGGCACGAAGGACCCGGTCGGCGCCGCGCTGATCAGCATCACCGCCACCGTCGCCGGGGCACCAGCAGCCGAGGTCTACAGCCAGGCCTCGTTCGCGACCCAACAGATTGCCCCGGGCCAGTCCCTCGCGATCCCCTTCCACTTCAAGGTCCCGAAGGGCACGACGGGGGCGCTGCAGATCGCCGTCACGGACAGCTTCAACGAGCCCATGTTCTTCACCGGTCAGCTCCGCTGACCTCGCGCTGAGGTGGCCGAGCGGCCGAGGCAGTGCGGATCAGGGGGAACCCTAGTCCTCCCCCCGCATCCGCCACGCGTCGGTCACCAGCTCCTCGAGCCGCGCCACGGACACCTCGGGCAGCCGGACCAGGACGAACGCCAGCCCGTCGTAGCTCGGCGTGGTGAAGAACAGCGCGGGCTCGCCGAGCAGCAGCGCCTGCTTCTCGGCCTCGTCGCCCACGTAGAGCACGGCGACGTCGGTACGGAGGACCCGACGGCCGCTGCTGCGGTCCGGATAGGACCAGACGAAGCCCCGCCCCCCGACCCGGAAGTCGAACCCGTCGCTGTCGATCTCCACGACATCCGCGAGCGCCAGGGCGAGGCGCCGCACGTCGTCCGCGTCGGCCACGCGCGGAACGTTACCGGCGTGCGGTACTGGTCACGATCGGCGGCGACGCGGGCACCGACGGTGTCACGCTCGTGCCATGAGCAGCGCCATCACCCACTCGGCAGGCCCGGCGGCCGCCGCGGGCACCTTCCGGATCGGGGAGGGCCCGGAGGTCCGCCGGCTCGGCTTCGGCGCGATGCGGATCACCGGTCCCGGCGTCTGGGGCCCGCCCGCCGACCCGAAGGCGGCGGTGGAGGTGCTCCGCCGCGCCGTCGAGCTCGGCGTGGACCTGATCGACACCGCGGACTCCTACGGCCCGGGCACCTCCGAGGAGCTGATCCGCGAGGCACTGCACCCGTACGACGGGCTGACCGTCGCCACCAAGGCGGGCCAGCTCCGCCCGGGGCCGGGCAGGTGGACGCCCTGCGGGCGACCGGACTACCTGCGCCAGCAGTGCGAGCTGTCCCTGCGCAGGCTGGACGTCGAGCGGATCAACCTGTTCCAGCTGCACCGCGTGGACCCGACCGTGCCCGCCGCGGACCAGTTCGGCGTGCTCGCCGAGCTGCAGGCCGAGGGCAAGGTCGCGCACGTGGGGCTGTCCGAGGTCTCGGTCGAGACGATCGAGCAGGCCCGCGGGATCGTCGAGATCGCCACGGTGCAGAACCGCTACAACCTCGTCGACCGCGCGAGCGACGACGTGCTCCGCTACTGCACCGAGAACGGCATCGGCTTCCTGCCGTGGCGGCCGGTGGCGGACGGTACCGCGAGCGCCCCGGGCGTCGTCTCGGAGATCGCGTGGGCGCACGGGGTCAGCACGACCCAGGTCGCGCTCGCGTGGCTGCTGCAGCGCTCGTCGGTGATGCTGCCGATCCCGGGCACCTCGGACCTCGGCCACCTCGAGGACAACTGCCACGCCGCCGAGCTGGAGCTCACCCTCGCCGAGATCAGCTCGCTCGACGAGGTGCTGACGGCGCTCTGACCGGCTCGGTCCGCGCGCGCTCCGCGGTGCGGGTGATGTTGCGGACCATCCCGCCGAACACGATGCCGTGGAAGGGCGCCACCGACCACCAGTAGAGGTGGCCGCCGAGCCCGTGCGGCACGAAGACGGCGCGCTGGGTGTACCGCGACCCACTCGGGGCGGGTTCCACCCGCATCTCCAACCAGGCGAGCCCGGGGACCTTCATCTCCGCGCGCAGGCGGAGCAGGGTCCCCTCCTCGAGGGTCTCGACGCGCCACCAGTCCAGCGCGTCCCCCACGTGCAGCCGGTCCGGGTCGCGCCGCCCGCGCGCCAGCCCGACCCCGCCGACCAGCCGGTCCATCCACCCGCGCACCGACCAGGCCAGCGGGAACGAGTACCACCCGCGCTCGCCGCCGATCCCGGTCACGACCTTCCACAGGTCCGCCGCCGGCGCGGTGCACTGCTGCTCCCGGTCGTCGGTGTAGACCGTGCCGCCGGACCAGTCCGGGTCGCTCGGCAGCGGGTCCGAGGGCGCCCCGGCGACGGCCGCGCCGGACCAGTGGGTCTCGACCTCCCCGTCGGTGATCCGGGCCAGCGCCAGCTCGACGGCCCGCTCGTATCCCAGGCAGTCCCCCGGCACGTACTCCAGGATGTCGTTCTCGCGGCACACCACCTCGTGCACCAGCGATTCGATCAGCGGGGCGGCGATGCCCTTCGGCACCGGCGTCACCACGTTGACCCAGTGCGCCGACAGCCGCGGCGTCAGCACCGGCACGGCCACGACCCGCCGCCGCGGCAGCCGTGCGACGGCCGCGTAGCGCTGCATCATGTCCACATAGGTCAGAACGTCCGGACCGCCGATGTCGAAGGTGCGGTTGACCTCCGGGGGCAGCTCGGCGGCGGCGACGAGGTAGCGCAGTACGTCCCGCACGGCGATCGGCTGGATGCGGTTGCGCACCCAGCTCGGGGTGAGCATCACCGGCAGCCGCTCGGTGAGGTAGCGCAGCATCTCGAAGCTCGCCGAGCCGGAGCCGAGGATGACCGCCGCCTGCAGCGCCGCCGTCGGGACGCCGCTGCGGAGCAGGATCTCCCCCACCTCCGCGCGCGAGGCCAGGTGCTCCGACAGCGGCCCGTCCGGGTGCAGCCCGCCGAGGTAGACAATCCGCGTCACACCCGCCTCGCGGGCGGCCTCCGCGAGGATCAGCGCGGCCCTGCGGTCCAGGCCCGCGAACCCCTTGTCGGACAGGGAGTGCACCAGGAAGTAGACGACGTCGACGTCCCGGCAGGCCGCCCGCACGCTCTCCGGGTCGAGCAGGTCGCCCTGGACGATCTCCGCGTGCGCGGCCCACGGGACGTCCCGCAGCTTGCCCGGGTCGCGGACGAGGCAGCGCACCGTGTCGCCCTCGCCCTTGTCGACGAGGCGGGGGGCCAGTCGGCCGCCGATGTACCCGGTGGCGCCGGTGATCAGGTATCGCACCCCGCCGATCCTCCCGTCAGCGCGACCTTTCGGCACCTCGGCGGAACAGCCTCGACCACCAGGACGGCACCTTGATCCGACGGGCGACGTCCGGGTTGCCCTCGTGCGGGTCGACCGGGTCGATGGTGTGCGGCGGCGGTTCGTCGTCCCGGACCAGTGAGCGCACGGCCGCGCTGACCACCGCGAGGAGCGGCACCGCCAGCAGCGCCCCGGGGATCCCGCCGATGACGACGCCCCCGGCCACGGCCAGCACCACGGCGAGCGGGTGCAGCTTCACGGCCCGACCGAGCAGCAGCGGCTGCAGCACGTGTCCCTCGAGCTGCTGCACGCCGATGACGACGGCCAGGATGATCAACGCGGGGATCAGCCCGTTGGCGACCAGGGCGATCAGCACGGCGACCGCACCTGACACGACGGCGCCGACGGTGGGGATGAACGCACCCAGGAACACCAGCGCGGACAGCGGGATGACCAGCGGGACACCGACCGCCCAGAGCCCGATGCCGATGCCGATGGCGTCGACGAAGGCGACCAGCACCGTCGCCCGGGTGTACCCGACGAGCGTCGCGAACGCCCGCCGCCCCGCGACGTCCACCTCCTCCCGACGACGACGGGGCGCCGCCTTGAGCAGGAACCGCCAGATCCGCGCGCCGTCGTAGAGGAAGAAGATCAACGTGAAGACGGTCAGCGCGAGGCCCGCGCCGACCTCGGTGACGGTCGCGGCGGTGGTGAGCACCCCGGACGTCAGCGCGTCCTGGCTGTTCGTGATCGCCTGGCCGATCTGGGCGGGTAGGTCGCGCAGCTGCTCCGACGTCAGGTTGAACGGCGGCGCGGCCAGGAACTGCTGGATGGCCTGCAGGCTGGAGGTGAGCTGGCGCTGCAGGTCCGGGAAGCCGCCGATGAAGGTGTTGACGACGAACGACAGCAGGCCCCCGAGCAGCGCGAGCCCGCCGATCATGGTGATCGCCACCGCCACCCCGCGGGGCACCCGGTTGCGCGCCAGCAGCGCCACGACGGGCGCCAGCAGCGCGGAGACCAGCAGCGAGATCGCCACCGGCACCACGACCACCCGCAGCTGGATGATCAGGAACACCAGCAGGCCCAGGGCGGCGGCGATGATCAGCGCCCGCGCGCAGACCTCCGAGGTCACCCGCAGGGCCGTCGGGATGGCGGCCGCCGCCCGGGTCTCCCGGTCGGCCGCATGCACGACCGCGTCCCGGTCCGGCGGGGTGGGCGGGGGTGCCGCGTGGTGCGCGCCCTGCTCGGGCACGATCGGGGCCGCCGGATCCGGGGCGGCTCCGGCCTCGGGATCGTCGCTCACCCGGGCACGGTAGCCCCACCAGCCCCTCCCCGCCCGCACATCCCGCCACCCCCGCCCGCGAGTGAGACATCCCCGCCCGCGAGTCGGACATCCCCGCCTGCGAGTCGGACACCGCGGCGGTCGAGTCCCCTCGGCGAACGGGACAGCTCGGCGTCCGCGAACGGCCGAGGTGATCGCGCTGCTCCGTTGCGGTGAGCCGGCCGCGCGGAGGCCACCGAGACGGAGCAGTGCGATCACTCGTAGTCGAATGACACTCATGTAGTTGACCATCGCCTGAGGGTGCAGGTGCACGCCGGGGGGGCAGGTCGGTGACGATCGGTGACATCCGATGATCTTCTGTTGTTGCGGGCGACAGTAGTGAGCCCGTCGGCGCCGGCCCGCGCGGAACACGCCGAGGCGGGTCCATCGCCCCCGAAAGAGTGGGGACCGGGACGCCGTGACATGCCTGTGACCTGGGCGAGAGGGTCGGATCCTGCCGTCGGACAAGATCCGCTGCAGGGTGCTCGGGAGGGCGTCGGCGGGGGCCGCGCGCGGCCTCCTCCCGTTCGGGTGAGGAGTCGGTGCGACTGCATGTCGGATGGCCTCCGTCGGCGCCGGAACGCCTCCCGAGGCCTGGTCGACAGGTCACGGAGCGTCTCGAAAGTGTCGTGGCTGGCTGCGGAGAGCGACAACGCGCTCACGGCGGCACAGCTACACCACTCGAATGGCTTGACCTCGCCCGAATCCGCGTAACGGGGCCGCCGGACCCGTTTCCCCGAGCAGGTGACCCCGTTGTGGGTGGTGTGTGCGGCCGAACGGCCCTGTGCGGATAGGTCCGATGGCACCATCTCGCCGCACACGACGGACGAGAGACGGAGGTGCGGGGAGTGAGCGACAGGGAGCGAGCCCTCGACGGGGCGGCGGGTAGACGACGGAACAGCACGGTGAGAGTGCGTGGCGTCGAGGACACCGGGCCGTTCCCCGGGCGGCACGCGAGCCGCACCGAGATCGCGGCGGAGACGCCGATCTTCCACGCGCTGACGGTCGGCGGGTGGCGTAGCAGGCAGCACGAGCCGAGTGCCCGCGAGGGCCGTCGCGAGAACCCGCGTCCGCCCCGGCGGTCGGCGGAGGCGCTCGACGAGTTCCGTCGGGACCCGCTGACCGCGCCCATCCCGGTCCAGGCCTACAGCTCCCTCACCCCGGCCCTCACCCCGGCCCCCGCCCTACCCGCGAGCGCTCAGGCCGCGCCGCAGGCGACTCCGGCCGCCGCGTCGCGGACCACGCCGGAGTACTCCGGAGGGCCGTCGCACGCTCCGCTGTACGCGGCGCACGTGCCCGCGTACGCCCCCGCCGCACCGGCCTACACGTCGTTGACCGACACCGGACCGCAGGCGCTGGGCGAGCTGTCCTCGCACCAGGGCCGCCACCACCGCCGCGCCGTCGGCTCGGGGTCGGGGCACCACCACCTCTCGTTCTAGGGGGTCATGGTTTTCCCGGGGCTGGGGAGTCCCGGGGAAGGGTAAGGAAACGACCTGCGGCAGCTTCGGGTCGCGGGACGACGTCGATCGGCTGGGGAGTCGAGAGGCGTCGACCAGGGGCCGGTGGCCCGGGGTCCGGGGGAGTGACCGGACCGCGGAACCACCGGCCCTTCGTCGTACCCGCGACCCTCCGGACCCCCGCTCAGGGGCCGAGGAGCTCCTCGATGTGGGCCCCGGCGAACAGGCGGTCGGGATCGAGCCGGTCCCGCACCGCGCGGAAGTCGGCGAACCGCGGGTAGGCGACGGTGATGTCCGCGGCCGTCCAGTCGTGCCGCCCGGCCCAGTGCGGCCGCCCGCCCATCCCCTCGAGCACCGAGCCGACCAGCCGGAACAAGGGCCCGTGCCCGTCCCCCCGCGGGCTGCGCACGGCGATCCACCCGGTCTCCCGGCCGTACGCCGGATGCAGCCACCCGCTCTCCGCGGGCCCCACCCGCACCTCGACCGGCCGCCGGATCTCCAGCTCGCGGGCGGCCGCCGCCGAGCCGAGCTCGCGCAGCGCCGCGGGCAGCGCCTCCCGGGGGACGGCCCACTCCGTGTACGCGGCTCGGCTCGGGTCGGGACCCGGGAGCAGCTCGTAGGGCGCACCCGTCGGCACGCCCTCCCAGCGCGGCGTGGGCCGGGACCGCTGCGCCGACCACTGGGCCGACGCCGAGTGCCCCACCCGCGTGACGACGCGTCCGATCGCCTCCAGCGGGCCCGTCGCCTCCACCGCGGGCACCCGGTGCTCGGCGGGGCCCGCCCACCGCAGCAGCGCCTCCCCGCTGGGCTGGTGGAGCTCGAGGGTGGCCCAGGGACGGGTGTCGAGCGGCCCGCCGGGCGCGACCGCCTCGGCGATGTCGACTACCTCCTCGTGCGCGTCGATCCGCTCGGCGGGGACGGTCCGCAGCGCGACGACGGTGAGGACGCCGAGCACCCCGAGATGGCAGCGCAGCGCGTCCAGCTCGGCGTCGTCGGCGACGCGCAGGACCCCGTGGCCGTCCACGAACCGCGCCCCGACGACCTGCGCCGAGAGCGACCCGCCGCGCCGCGACCCGCCGTGGACACCCGTCGCGATCGCGCCGGCGACCGTCGCGGCGGGTCCGTGGGGGACGGTCGCCAGCGCGCGGCCCTGGGCGGCCAGTGCGGTGTGCACCTCGGCGAGCCGGGCGCCCGCCCGGACGCGCACCACGTCGTCCTTCAGCCCGACGATCCCGGTGAGCGCGGAGCAGTCGAGGTGGACGTCACCGGTCAGCGCGAGGGTGCTGTCCGAGTACCCGGCGCCGACCGGTCGCACGGTGAGGCCGCGCTCCGCCGCGCGCCGGACCGCCGACGCCACCCCGGCCTCGTCGAGGGGGCGGTCGGTGCGCTGGGGCCGGCACTGCTGCCCGCCCGACCAGTTCGTCCACATCCCCTCGACCCTATGGTCCCGGTCCGTCCGCCGCCGCCCGCGGTCCCGTGCACGTCTCGTGCGTCCAGCGCTGCCGGGAGAGCCCTCTGCGCACGGAAACGGTGATCATGCCGCGCTGACGGCACGAAACGTGCCGGGCCGGGCAGGGTCAGCGGGTGAACGGAACGGTGATCATGCCGCGCTGACGGCACGAAACGTGCCGGGCCGGGCAGGGTCAGCGGGTGAGGCGGGCCGCGACGGTGCGCAGGTCGGCTCTCGTGCGTTCGGCGTCCACCAGGACCGGCACCCGGTCCTCGAGCACCCGTTCGCCCGCCACCCACACGTCCTGGACCAGGCGTGACCCGCCGGCCCAGACCAGGTTGGACAGCAGTGTCGCGTCGTCCGCGGGGTTGACGAAGGCCTGGTCCTCCAGGTCGACGTGCACGAGGTCGGCCCAGCGGCCGGTCTCCAGGACGCCGAGGTCGGCGCGGTCGATCGCGGCGGCGCCGTCCCTGGTGGCCATCAGGATCACGTCCGCCGCCGTGAGGGCCGCCGCGTCGTCCTCCCGGACCCGGGCCAGGAGCGCGGCGAGCCGGGCCTGGTGCCAGAGGTCGAGATCGTCCCCCGATGCGGGGCCGTCGGTGCCCAGACCCACCCGCACGCCGGAGCGCCGCAGGTCCGAGACCCGCGCGACCCCGGCCGCGAGCTTAGCGTTCGAGCCGGGGCAGTGCGCCACCGCGACGCCCGCCCGCGCGAACAGCGCGACGTCGGCGTCCGAGAGCTGGATGGAGTGCGCGGCCAGCACCCGCCCGGACAGCGCGCCCAGCGAGTCCAGCAGCGCGGGCACCGACCCGTGCGCGGCGCGCACCGCGAGATCCTCCTGCCGCGACTCCGCGACGTGGACGTGCATCAACGCCCCCCGCTCCCGGGCGGCGGCGGCGATCGACCGCAGCGCCTCCGGGGACAGGGTGTACGCGGAGTGCGGGCCGTAGCCCAGCTCGAAGCGGTCGTGGGGACCGAAGACGAGGCCGTCGGCGTCGATGCGGGCGGAGACGTCGTCTCGCATCTCCTCCCAGGAGCCGAGCCGGTCCCAGCCGGGCGCGGCGATGATCCCCGGGGTCAGCACCACCCGCGACCCGACGGCGTCCACGGCGGACAGCACGGCGTCGGTGAAGAAGTACATCTCCACGCTGGTGGTGCAGCCGGTGCGCAACAGCTCGACCGCACCCGCGGTCATGGCGACCCGGACGTCCTCCGACTCCAGCCTGCCCTCGGCGGGCCACATGACGTCCTGCAGCCAGGACAGCAGCGGCAGGTCCCCGCCCATCCCGCGCAGCGGCGCCATCGGGGTGTGGCAGTGCGTGTTGACCAGACCGGGCATGAGCAGGCCGGACAGCGCCTGCACCGGCCCGTCCCACGCGGGCGCCCCCGCGCGGGGCCCCACGTAGCCCAGGCGACCCGAGCCGAGGACGTCCACGACCCCGTCCCGCACGACCGGGAACCCGTCTCCGCAGGTCAGGACGACGGGGGCGGTGAACCTCACCTGCGGGAGTCGAGCAGCGACCGCAACGACCGAAACGGCGGCAGCCACGCGCCCTCGTCCGGCAGCGTCTCCAGCGTCATCCGCGGCAGCGGCTCGCGGAACACCCCGTCCATGTCCTCGAGGTCGAGGAAGGAGATCGTCTCGGAGTTCAGCGCGAAGTTCGCGTACTCCCGGAAGCCGATCACCGTGACGTCGATGTGGTCGTCGATCAGCTTCTCGAGCGGCTCGCGGAACGCCCGCCCGTCCCCGGAGGCGACGACGACGTGGCGCAGGTGCCCCTCCTGCTCCCGCATCCGGATGTGGGCGAGCATGTCGTCATCGATGTCGCTGTCTTCGGAGATCTTGGGTTTGGCGAAGACGGCGAAGCCGACGTTCCGCAGCGCCTCGACCCACGGCCGGATCACGTCCGCCGAGGAGGGGGCCACGTTGGTGAACACACAGGCCTCGGCGACGGCGTCCGGACCGGCGAGGTCCAGCAGCCAGCGACCGACGGCGTCGAACCGCGGCCGGAACGCCGAGGTGGGCCGGGCGCCCAGCAGGGAGCCGAGGCTCATGTCCATGTTGGGCGCGTCCCACACGAGGAGTACGCGTGGCAGCGGGCCGGGCGACGTCACAACCGCGAACCCTATCCCGGACACTGGGGCGGTGAACGACCAGGAGACGGCGGACCGCGTCGGTGCGGCCATGACCGAACACGACCGGGCGATCCGGGACGCGGGGATCCGGTTGGTCGACATCGGCCCTGGCCGCGCGCGGACGGCGTTGACCGTGACCGCCGCCCACGTCAACGGGCACGGGATCGCCCACGGCGGCTACCTGTTCTTCCTCGCCGACGCGGCGTTCTCCTTCGCCTGCAACAGCCACGGGGTGTCCACCGTGGCCGCGGGCGGGGACATCGCCTTCCTGCGGGCGGCCCGGCTGGGCGACGAGCTCGTGGCCGAGGCCCGCGAGACCGCGCTGTCCGGACGGTCGGGGATCTACGACGTCACGGTGACCGCGTCGAGGGTCGGGTCCGCGGGCTCCCCCTCCTCGGGCGCCGAGGTCGTGGCCGAGTTCCGCGGCCGCTCCCGGGCCGTCCCGAACCTGCCGCCGCCCTACGCGGTGTAGCGCAGGTCCCGGATCTCCCGACCCTCGCGCACGGCCCGTTCCTCGAACTTGGTCAGCGGGCGGGAGTCCGGACGGGGGTACCAGGGATCGGACGCCGGGTCCCGGGTCAGCGCCGGGCTCGCCTCGCACACCGCGAGCATCTGGTCCGCGTAGTGCGCCCAGTCGGTGGCCAGGTGCAGCCATCCGCCGGGCCGCAGCCGGGAGGCCGCGAGCGCGACGAAGGCGGGCTGCACCAGCCGTCTCTTGTGGTGCCGACGCTTCGGCCAGGGGTCCGGGAAGAAGATCCGGATGCCCTCCAGCGACCGCTCCGGCACGGCTCGCTCGAGCAGGTCCACGGCATCCCCGCGCAGCAGCCGCAGGTTCTCCAGCTCCGCCGCGCGCAGCCGGATCAGCAGGTGCGCCAGGCCGGGCTCGTAGACCTCGACGGCGACGTGGTGGACCTCCGGCGCCGCGGCGGCCATGAGCGCGGTGGCCTCGCCGTTGCCGGAGCCGATCTCCAGGACCGTCGGACCCGGGATCTCGAGCCGGTCGACCGACTCGACGTCCGCGCCGAACCGTGGCCAGAGTGCGTCCCAGGCGTTCTGCTGGCCCTCGGTGAGCCGGACCCGCTGCGGGACGAACGACCGGATGCGGGTGTCAGGCCCCATCGTGGGAGACGGAGCTCGCGGAGCCGGCCGTCGACTCGGCGGGGAGCTGCACGTGGGCGGTCGCGCCGGGGAGCTTGCCGCGGACGTACCCGGCCGCGGTGAACCCCAGCGCCGTGACGACGGCGGCCGCGGAGGCCGGTCGCTTCGCCTTGACCTCGCGCAGCAGCGCCTTCGGCAGCACCGTCGCGACGTACTTGGACTCGGTGGACAGCGCGTCCCCCTGTCCGACCAGCTTGGACACGGCGGCCTTCGACAGCCCCTCCGCCCAGCTGCGGCGGCGCAGGTAGGACCAGTCGACGCGGTCGTCCGACACCCGGTGGTCGACGGCGGCGGCGGGCTCGAAGAGGATCCGCACCTCACGCCCGTCCGCCTTGTACGCCTGGCGGGCGCGGATGCAGAGCTCGGTCTCCTCGCAGCCCAGCGGGTTCCTGCCGATCCGGCCGATGTCCTCGGCGAACCCGCCGACCCGCTTGAACACCTCGGCGCGCAGGGACATGTTGCAGCCCATGAGGTTGCGGATCTCGGCCTGCTCGGTGGGCTGGCCGGTGTAGGTGCAGCCGACGATCCAGTCCAGCTCGCCGGTGGCGTCCCGGGTGGTCCCGCCGGGCAGCGTGGACGGGCGGCCGGAGTCGTGGATCGCGGTGCGCGAGACCGGCCAGCGCGGGTGCGCGATGCCGCCGACGCCGATGACGTCGGGATCGGCGTACGGGGTGAGCAGGGCGCGCAGCCAGCCGGGGCGGGCGGTCGCGTCGTCGTCCAGGAAGACGACGACCTCGCCGGTGGCGACCTCGATCGCGGTGTTCCGTGCACCGGACAGGCCCTGCTTGTGCGCGTTCGGCAGGACGGTGACGCCCGCGAGCTCGGCCCGGCAGCGCTCGTACAGCGCCTCGTTGTGGTCGACGACGACGATCGTCTCGACCGGCAGGACGTCCTGCGTCCGCACGGACTCCACGGCGGCGACGATGTCCGCCCAGCGCTTGTCCGTGTAGACGCACACCACCACCGTCGCGGTGACCGGGGGCTCGACGGTCGGCTCGAACAGGTTCACGGGGCGGGGGTCCCTCCTGGATGCGCCGAGGCGGGCTACTTCCGCTTGTCGGCGCGCCGGTGCTCCGACAGCAGCGTACGCAACACCCTCGTGCCGTCCGCGAAGGTCCTCAGGTTCGTCTCGCCGAACATGCGCTCCTTCTCGACCGACGGCACCTCGGTGATCTTGAGGCCCGCCGCGGCGATCCGGCAGTTGAGCACGGTCTCGATCTCGAACCCGTCGCCCCAGACCATGGTGCCGTCCTCGGGCTGCGGGATGCTCGGGTCCGGCAGCTCCAGCATCGGGACCAGGTCCGCCCAGAAGGCGTTGTAGCCGTAGCAGAGGTCGGTGTAGGTCGTGCCGAACAGCGCGTTGGCGACCGTGTTCAGCCCGGCGTTGCCGGTCTTGCGCAGCAGCGTGATGTCCTCGCTGCCGCCGCCCTTGGCGAACCGGCTGCCCTTGGCGAAGTCGGCGCCCGCGACCAGCGCCGAGACGAAGGCCGGGATCTCTCCGGGGTCGGCCGAGCCGTCCGCGTCGAACATGACGATGACGTCGCCGGTGGCCGCGGCGAACCCGCAGGCCATGGCGTTGCCCTTGCCCTTGCGGGTCTGGGTGATGCAGCGGACCCAGGGCAGCGTCCGGCGGGCCGTCTCGATCGTGCCGTCCGTGGAGTTGCCGTCCACGACGATGATCTCGTGCACCGCGGGGCGCACGGCCGCGATCAGCGGCAGCACGACCTCGAGGTTGCGTGCCTCGTTGCGGGTCGGCACCACCACGGTGACCGCGGGGTTGCCCGAGCGGCGCGGCGCGTGCCGCGGCCGGGGCCTGCGCTCCAGGTCCGGCGGCGGGGGCGGCGTGGGCCGCGTCCCGAGGCCCGGGACCGGCGGCATCGCGGCGGGCGGGCCCGGCCGGTAGCCGGCGGGCGGGGGGCCGTACGGCGCGGGCGGCGGGCCCTGTGGCGGGTACGGCTGCTGCCCGGGGCCGCCGGGCCGCGGGCCACGGTACGGCTGCGTGGTCGGTCCGGCCCCGTGGGGCGGGCCCGAACGGGCGGGCGTTACGGCGCTCACACAACCTCCACACAGACAGGTCCGCTGCACCGGATCAACGATCGGCCGCGACGGGGGCGACGAGTGAGGAGCGAACTCACCCGATCGGGGTCGCGGCCTGCGGGGAGCGTGACCGTTTCGTGATTCGATGCTCGTAGTCGTACGCATCCTGCACGGGCCTCCGGACGGCAGTCTCACCGGTATGTCCTCTCCGACCGGTCGTCCGCCCGCCGTCGACGAACGGGTGGCCGCCGTGGCCGCCGAGCTGCGCTGGCTCGGCGACCGGGTCGGCACCCTCTCGATGACCTTGAACGCGCTGGTCGGAGAGCTGCGTCCCGGAGCTGCGGACGCCGCCGCCGAGCGCTCGGCAGGAGCCGTCGGGGTGCCGGTCGGACCGTCCGTCGACCCCACACGACCGCCGGTCCCACCGCGCGTGTCGGACGCGCCCCCGACGCCGGCGGCATGGCCCGCGCCACCCGGCGGCCTCCCCCACGCCTTCCCGATCGGCCCGCGCAGGCCCACCTGGGTGGACCGGCTCCGCACGGTGTCGAGCGCGGCCCTGCTGGCGACGATCGGCGGTGCGGTGACGCTGCTCGGCGTCGTGCTGCTGCTCGTGCTCGCCGCCTCGCGCGGCTGGTTCGGACCCGAGGCGCGGGTCGCCGCGGGCGCGGCGCTCGGGATCGTGCTCGTCGGGCTGGGGGCGTGGCTGCGCCGCCGCGACCAGCAGGTGGGCGCGCAGGCGTTGGCGGCCACCGGGTTCGCCGCGCTGTTCCTGTCCGTCGCGGCGGGCACCGCCCTCTACGCCCTGCTGCCGGACCTGCTCGGCGGCGTTCTCGCCCTGGTCGTCGCCTGCGCCGCGCTCGCCGTCGCGGACCGGTGGGGGTCGCAGCCGCTGGCCGTCGGGGCGGTGGTCGGCGCGGGTCTGCTCACCCCCGTCGTCGCCGACGGCCCGACGGCGTTCGCCGCGGCCCTCGTCCTCGCCCTGCAGCTCGCGGTGGTGCCCGTCCTGCTCCGCCGGGGCTGGGCCGCGCCGGGGGTGGTCGCCGCGGTGTGGGCGGCGTTGTTCGGTGCGGGGGCGGCCGCGAACTCGGCCGAGGCGTGGCCGGAGCTCCTCGCCGTCGGCCTCGCGGCGCTGGTCGTCGGCTCGGCGGCCGCGCTGGGGGCGTCGTTCGGCCGGGTCCGGGTGGCCCCGGTCGCCGCGATCCTGGCCGGTGCCCCGCTGCCCGCGCTCGCCGTGGCCGGGGGCGAGGACCTCGTATGGCCCGCCCTGGCCGCGGCCGTGGTCACGGCCGGGTTCGCCGGGTGGCGTCGGCTCGCGGGCGGGGTCCGGGCCACCGCGGTCGCGCTGGCGGGGCTGAGCCTGCTGGTCGCGACCGTCACCGCGCTGGACGGCACGGCCCAGCACCTGGTGCTGCTCGGCGAGGGGGTCGTCCTGCTCACCGCCGCCGCGGGCCTGCGGAACCGGCCGCTGCTCGCCGTCGGGGGCGCGATCGGGCTGGTCGGGCTGATCGCCGTGCTGGCCGACGAGCTGCCCGTCGAGGCGCTGGTCCGGGCCGGTCGCTTCGCCGACCTGCCCGCCGGGCTCGCGGCGGGCGTACTGCTGCTGGCCGCCGCCGTCGCCGCGCTGGTCGGTGCGGGGCGGGTCGGCCTGGTCCGCGCCGACGCGGGCACCGCGCTGATCTGGGCGCCGCTCGCCCTGGTCGCGCTCTACGGCGCGACCGGCACCGTCGTGGCCGCGGCCCTGCTCGTCTCGGACACCCGGACCGGGTTCCTCGCGGGCCATGCCCTGGTCACCGTCTCCTGGACGGTCGCGGCGCTGGTGCTGCTCGCCCGCGGGCTGGCCCGCCCCGCGCTACGGGTGGCGGGCCTGGTGCTGGTGGCGGCCGCCGTCGGCAAGCTCGTGCTCTTCGACCTGGTGGCGCTGGACGGGCTCGCCCGGGTCGGGGCGTTCCTGGGCGCCGGGCTGGTGCTGCTCGCGGCGGGCAGCCGGTACGCCCGGCTCGTCGCGCGCCGCGAACGGGCCCACTAGGCCCGGAGTGGCGGTCGCGGCCCAGCGCAGTCCGGTGCCCGCGTCGACGTCCCGGGCCTGGAAGGCGCCCCGGCCCGCGGCCGTGGTCGCGACGACCGTGGCGAGCCCGCGGCGCCGCTGCAGCACCGACTGGCGCACGGTCCAGCCGATCACCCCGTCCCGGTGCAGGGCGACGGTGCTGCGCCGCAGCGAGCCCGCCCGGACGACGAGGTACTCCCCCGCCTGCCCGTGGCCCAGCCCCCGGTAGGTGTCCAGGGCCCAGAGCACCCCGACCGGCACCCCGAGGACGAGCACTCCGATCCCGGCGAGCAGCAGCGCGTCGATCCCGGTGAGCACGCCGACCACGACCAGGACCGCCGCGGGCCCGACGGCGGCGAGCGCCCCCCGTCGCAGCCTGCGGTCGCGCGCGGCCCGCGGATGGCCGGTCAGCGGGGCGGCGGTGGGCGCCGGGGACTGGCCCAGCACCACGGCCGCGACGCGCTCGGCGAGCCTGCGCGGGGCCGTCGGCAACAGGGTGCGGTGCTCGGTGCTCTCGGTGCCGCCGACCAGCAGGCCCGTCGCGACGGCGTCCACCCGGGCGGCCCCGGACAGCCGCACCCCCAGCGGTTCGACCAGCTCGATCCCGACCAGCCTGCGCTCCTCCAGCGAGATCGACCGGGTGACGAGCCCGCCGCGGCGGACCCGCAGCACGTCCCCGGGCTCGCGGTCGAGCCGGAAACCACTCCAGGTCTCGACGTAGAGCAGCACCGCGACCAGCGCGCCCACCGGCAGGACCGCCACCGCGGCGACCCACACCGGCGGGTCCAGCAGCCCGACGAGCACGGCGGTCAGGCCGAGCCCGAGGACGGGGGTGGCGAGCGACAGCGGGCCGTAGCGCAGCCACCGGGGGTCCAGCTCGGCGATCCGGCCGTCCGCCGGGCCGGCGGGCGGCCCACCCGCGGACCGCATCCGGTCGAGCAGCAGCGTGCGCAGCCGCTCGGCGTCCATCCGGTCAACCGGACGCAGGGCGAGAGTGGCCTCGCCGCGGCCGCGCTGCTGCCCGGTGCCGATCCGCAGCGCCACCAGCCCGAACGCCCGCAGTACCGGGCCCGCGGTCACGTCGACGGCACGGGCGCGCTCCAGCGGCATGCTCCGCCTGCGCTGCACCAGCACGCCGGTCCGCAGCTCCACGCGGTCCGCGGTGACCCGGTACGCACAGCAGCGCCAGCGCGCCCACGAGACCAGCACCGTGACCGTGACCAGGGCGATCGCCGCGGCGAGGGTCCCCAGCGCGGCGGTGCCCGCGGCCGCGGGCTCCCGCGCCGCGACCGTCACGACGGCCGCGGCGCCCGCGACCGCGACGGTCACCGTGGCCAGTACCGCCGACACGGGCACCGTCCGGGGGTCCAGCGGCGTCCAGGCCGCGGGATCGACGGCCGCCTCGAGCTCCACCGCCGCCACCCCCTCACGCCTGCCCCGGTCCGACCCACCACTCTGACGCACCGGCCGCCGCGGGGCGAGTCTCGGGTCGCACGATCCCGACGCTCGGGTGGTCCGGGGATCACCCGGAGGCGTGCGGGGTCGGCGCGGCGTGACCGTCGCGTTCACGATCGTGAACGGTCTCGGTGGATCGGGCCCGCACGTCGGCGTCCGCCGCGATGCTGCCCCGGTGACCGCTCTCGTCGACCCGGCCGCGCGGTACGCGGAGGCCTTGTCCGCCAGGCGATCCGAGCTCGGCTCCGAGCTCCGCGCGCTCGACGGCTGGCGGGCCGCCCTGCGCGCCGAGCTCGCGCTGGTCGCGGTGGGCTCCCGGGGCGAGGTCGCCGCGGCGCTGCGGCGGCAGCGGGACCGGTGCGGGCCGTGGATCGGTAGGGCCGCGCTGCCCGCCGCGCTGGCGCCCGCCCTCGAGCGGATGCGGGTGCGGCTCATCGGGTCCGCCCTCGCCGAGGCCGCCGCAGCGGTGTGTCGGGTGGCGGGTGGGGTGTGTGGGCCCGAACCACTGCCCGCGGAGCTGGTCTCCGATGCGGCACACCGTGATCACCGTGTCGTCGGCGCGCTGCCCCGCCCGCCGCGGCCGGTGGGGTGGGTGGAGGCCGTCGTACGGTCCGGCGGAGGTGGGGCGGTGCGGGTGGCGCTGGTGCTCGCCGCGGGGGCGCCCGCCCTGGGGCTCACCGTCGCCGGCGGTCGGATGCTGCTGCCGTTGGCCGTCGGGATGGCCCTGGTCGCCGTGGCGGTGCTGGCCCGGCACCGACGGGCGGCGGTGGAGCGGGAGCGGTGGGCGCGTTGGGTGGACGCCGTGCTCGACGCCACGGCCGCGGCGGTGCGGGCGGAGCTGGACACCGCGCTGATCACCCTGGAACAGCGGTCGGCGCGGCTCCTCGCGGACGCCGCCGCGGCGCGGCGGGCGGCGATCACCACGGAACTGCGTGCCCTGGGAGGCCTCGATGCGCCCTGACCACCCGTCACCCCTCCGGGCCACGGGCCCCGGACCGGCTGTGTCCGCGCCGGTGACGTCCGCGCTGGTGACGTCCGCGCCGGGAGGGTCCGAGCCGGTGTGGGTCGAGCCCGTGGCGCCCGGACCGGTGGGCCCGGTGGACTCGGAGCCGGTGGTGCGGCGCGGGATCGGGCCGGAGGACCTGGACACGGACGCCGACGGGGTGCCGGACACCGTCGCCGTCGTCGAGGGGCCGGACCTGGTGCTGCACACCGACCTGGACGGGGACGGCCTCGCCGACCGCACCCTGCGCCTGGGGCCCGCGACCCTCGCCCCGCGCGAGGTGCACTGGTGGGCTCCCTGGACGTGGTTCGGCGACGACTGACCTGTGGACGACCCGGCGGTCTCCGGCCCTTCGGGGGCCGGCGGGTCGGTCGGCGTCGCTACGGTGTCGTCCGTGTCCGCTCCCCAGGTCGATCCCGAGTTCCGGGCCCTGCCGCTCGCCGCGCTGGCCGAGGCGGCGCTCACCCGCGCCCGCGCGCTGGGCGCCGAGCACGCCGACCTGCGGGTCGAGCGGCTGGTGTCCCAGCGCATCTCGCTGCGGGACGGTGAGGTCACCGGCGTGTCGGACGGGGTGAGCACCGGCCTCGCGGTCCGCGTGCTGGTGGACGGGGTGTGGGGCTTCGCCTCGCACGTCGAGCCCACCCCGCGGCAGGCCGAGGCCACCGCGGCCCGGGCCGTGGAGGTTGCGCGCACGCTCGCGCCCGTCGCGCGGGAGCGGGTGGAGCGCGCCGCCGAGCCCGTGCACGCGGGTGCGGAGTGGGTCTCGGCCTACGAGCTCGACCCGTTCACCGTGCCCACCCGGGACAAGGTGGAGCTGCTCACCGAGCGGTCCCGGCGGCTGCTGGCGAGCGACAGGATCGACCACGTGCAGGCGGGCGTCACGCAGGTGCGGGAGTGCAAGTTCTACGCGGACACCGCGGGCACGACCACGCTGCAGCAGCGGGTCCGGATCGAGCCGGGGCTCACCGTCACCACCGTCGATCCCGGCGCGGGCACCTTCGAGACCATGAGCACGCTGGCCCCGCCCGCGGGCCGCGGCTGGGAGTACCTCACCGGGACCGCCTGGGACTGGGAGGCCGAGCTCGCCGAGCTCCCGGAGCTGTTGGCGGAGAAGACGAAGGCGCCCTCGGTGGAGGCCGGCGTCTACGACCTGGTGATCGATCCCACGAACCTGTGGCTCACCATCCACGAGTCCGTCGGGCACGCCACGGAGTACGACCGCGCGATCGGCTACGAGGCGGCCTACGCCGGCGGCTCGTTCGCCACGCCGGACCTGCTCGGCACACTGCGGTACGGCTCGGAGCTCATGCACGTCACCGGGGACCGGACCGTCCCGCACGGGTTGGCCACCATCGGCTTCGACGACGACGGTGTGGCCACCCGGGAGTGGGACCTCGTCCGCGGCGGCACCCTCGTCGGCTACCAGCTGGACCGCACGTTCGCGCCCCGACTGGGCCTGGACCGGTCGAACGGCTGCGCCTTCGCCGACTCCCCGCACCACGTGCCGATCCAGCGCATGGCGAACGTCTCGCTGGCGCCGGACCCGGTGCGGGACACCACGACCGCGGAGCTGATCTCCCAGGTCGACCGGGGGATCTACGTCGTCGGCGACCGGTCCTGGTCCATCGACATGCAGCGCTACAACTTCCAGTTCACGGGGCAGCGGTTCTTCCGGATCGAGGGCGGGCGGCTGGCGGGCCAGCTGCGAGACGTCGCGTACCAGGCCACGACCACGGACTTCTGGGGGTCGCTCGCCGGCATCGGCGGTCCGTCCACCTGGCGCCTGGGCGGCGCGATGAACTGCGGCAAGGCCCAACCCGGCCAGATCGCCCCGGTCAGCCACGGCTGCCCCAGCGCCCTCTTCCACGGGATCTCGGTGCTCAACACGCAGGAGGAAGGCGAATGACGCCCCAGGAGATCGTGGAGCGCACGCTCGCCGCGGCGGGCCACCTCGCCGGGTGCGTGGTGATCGTCACCGAGACCAGCGAGGCGGTGGTGCGCTGGGCCAACTCCACGATGACCACCAACGGGCTCAGCCTGTCCTCGGCCGTCACCGTGGTGGCGTTCGTCGACCTGCCGGAGGGTCTCGCGGCGGGCACGGTGCGGCTCGGCGAGCTCGTCGCGGATCCCGCCCGGCTCGCCGACCTCGTCGCGGCGGCCGAGCGCAGTGCCCGCGAGGCCGGGCCCGCCAAGGACTCCGCCCCGCTGCCCGAGCCCGTCGACACCGACCCGGCGTGGGCGGAGCCCGGCGCGCGCACCTCGATCGCGGTCTACGCGGACCTCGCCGAGGGCTTGGCGGAGGTGCTCGCGGGCCCGGTGCGGCACTTCGGGTTCGCCGACCACTCGCTGACCACCAGCTGGCTGGGCACGTCCACGGGCGTGCGGCGGCGCTGGGTGCAGCCGACCGGCTCGGTGGAGCTGAACGCGAAGTCCGCCGACTCCTCGGCGTGGACGGGCAAGGCCACCGTGGACTACGCGGACGTCGACATCCGCGCGCTGGCGGCGGAGGCCGAGCAGCGGCTGGCCTGGGGTGGTCGGAAGGTCACGCTCGAGCCCGGCCGGTACGAGACCCTCCTGCCGCCGTCGGCGGTGTCGGACATGCTCGTCTACCTGGGCTGGTCCATGGAGGGGCGGGCCGCGCAGGAGGGGCACAGCGCCTTCACCGGGAAGGCGGCGGTGGGCGAGCGGCTCACCGACCTGCCGCTCACGCTCTACTCGGACCCGGCGGAACCGGGGCTGGAGTACGAGCCGGTGGTGATCGCGGGCGGCGGCACCTCGGTGTTCGACAACGGCGCCCCCACCCGTCGGGTGGACTGGATCCGCGAGGGCGTGGTGCACGAGCTGCAGTACACCCGCGCGGAGGCCGCGGAGTTCGGCACGACGTTCACCCCCGGTGGGGACAACATGCTGCTCACCGGCGGGTCCGCGGCGTCGGTCGAGGAGATGGTGGCGGGCACCGAGCGCGGTCTGCTGTTGACCTGCCTCTGGTACATCCGCGAGGTGGACCCGGCCACGCTGCTGCTCACCGGGCTGACCCGAGACGGCGTGTACCTCGTGGAGAACGGCGAGGTCACCGCGGAGGTCGACCACAACTTCCGGTTCAACTACTCCCCGCTGGACATGCTGCGCCGGGCCACCGAGGTCGGTGCCACGGCGCCCGCACTGCCGCGGGAGTGGAAGGACTGGTTCACCCGGTGTCGCTTCCCGCCGATGCGGGTGCCGGACTTCCGCATGAGCTCGGTGTCGCTGGGCCGCTAACGGCGGCGGCCGAGGTGCTCGTCGAGGAAGTCCTCGACGAGCGGGCCGACCAGGTCGGGCCGGGTGTACGGGGCCAGGTGCCCGGCGCCCGGGAGCTCGACGCGGCGCCAGTCGGGGCGGGCCGCGCTCAGCAGGTCCGCGACCTCGCGCACCGGTGGCAGGGTGTCCGGGTCGACCGCCAGCAGGGTGGGGGCGGGCGCGGTGGCCACCTCCGCCAGGGTCAGGCCCGGATCGGTCATGGCCTCCCACTCCGCGATCCTGCTCTCCAGGCCGAACCGGACGCGCGCGCGGTCCTCGGGTCCCATCCCGGCCCAGGTCCCCGGGCCCAACCAGAAGTCCGCCGCGCCCCGCGCCGCCTCCTCGTCGTCCCCCGCGGCGAGGCTGGCGCGCAGCCGCTCCCGCTCGGCCACGACGACCTCCCAGGCCGCGGTGCGCCCGGCCTGCTCGAGCAGGGCGAACGGGGTCGGCTCCAGGACCACGAGGGCGGCCACGCGCTCGTCGAGCTCCACGGCCGCGCGCAGCGCTATGGCCCCGCCGAGCGAGTGCCCCACGACCCCGATCCGCTCCTCGTGGCCCGCGGTCAGGGCGTGCACCAGCCGGACCTGGTGGCTGAGCGTCTGCCGCAGCCCGGCGGGCCACGCCGGGGTGTCCCCCTGGCCGTGCACGTCCAGGGTCAGCACCCGGTAGCGGTCGGCCAACCGGGCGGTCAGCCCGGACCACAACCATCCCCGTGCGGCCCCGCCGAGCAGCAGGACCGGCGGGCCTGCGCCCTCGCGGTCCATGTCGACCTCGACGACACCCCGTCTCACCAGCACCATTCCTCGTGAACCCCCCGGGCTGGGGGTTCGTGAGGCGTTCGGGTGCCGTTAACCCAGCAGGTCGTTGAGCCGGTCGAGCAGGTCGTCCACCCGGGCGTCGCCGGTCAGCGGGGCGCCGGTGAGGGTGCGCAGGTAGAGCCCGTCGCCGACCAGCTGCACGAGCCAGGCCAGCACCGGGTCGTCGATCTGCGTGCGCAGGGCGGCGAGGCCGTCGGCGTCCACCCCGGCGAGGGCGCGGCGGGCCGCCTCGCCGGTGGTGCTGCCGTCGGCGATCCGCAGGGTGGCGAGGTACGTGCGGGTCAGGCCCGCGGGCGACTCGGCGCCGGGCACGGACGTCTTGAGGTAGTAGGCCACCGCGCCGCCGGGGTCCTCGCGCATGAGTGCGACGTCCGTGGCGCTGCGCTCGCGCAACCTGCCCAGCAGGCCCTCGGCCAGCGCGTCCTTGCTGCCGAAGTGGTAGAGCAGTCCGCCCTTCGAGACCTCTGCGGCGGCGGCGACCGCCTCGAGCGTGGCGCTCGCCGGACCCTCGTCGATCAGCAGCGTCTCGTAGGCGTCCAGGACGCGATCGCGGGCGGTCGACACGGCCGCACCCTATCCGCCGTGCGCGGGCTCACCCCGGGAAAAGCCGGCGTCGTCGGCACGCCTGGATTACTGTACCGTCTGGACGGTTTACTTGACCGTCCGGACGGTTGACCCATTCACGCTCGATCGCGCCGATGCGGCGCGCGCAAGGACGAATTCCCATGACCGCCACCCTCCCCACGACCCGCACCGTCGCTCCGGCCCCGGAGCGCGCGGGCGTCCGCGCCTGGCTCGCGCTCGCCGTGCTGTTCCTCCCGACGCTGCTGGTCGCCATGGACAACACCGTGCTCGGCTTCGCGCTCCCCGCGATCAGCCGCACCCTGCGACCCGAGGCGACCACCCTGCTGTGGATCGTCGACGCCTACGCCCTCGTGCTGGCAGGCCTGCTGGTCACCATGGGCACCCTCGGCGACCGGATCGGGCGCCGCAGGCTGCTGGCCGTCGGGCTGGTCGGGTTCGGCGCGGTGTCCGCGGCGGCGGCCTTCGCGACCGACGGCGTCCAGCTCGTCGCCGCCCGCGCCGCCCTGGGCCTCTTCGGGGCCATGCTGATGCCGTCGGTGCTGGCGATCCTGCGCACGGTCTTCGTCGACCGCACCCAGCGCAGGCTCGCCCTGGCGGTGTGGGCCACCGCGTTCGCCGCGGGGGCCGCGCTCGGCCCGATCGTCGGCGGCCTGCTGCTGCAGCATTTCCGGTGGGGCTCGGTGTTCCTGGTGAACGTGCCGGTCGTCGCCATCGTGCTGGTGGCCGTCCCGCTGGTGCTGCCGGAGTCGCGGATGCCGGCGCCCGGCAGGCTCGACCTCCTCGGCGTGCTGCTGTCGCTGCTCGCCGCCGTGCCCGGCGTACTGGCGATCAAGCTGGTGGGCGAGCACGGGTTCGCCGTCTGCTCGATCGTCTCGGCGACGGTCGCGGCGGCGGCGGGCGCGCTGTTCGTGCGCCGGTGTCGGACCCTGGCCGCGGCGGGCAGGCAGCCGCTGATCGACCTCTCGCTGTTCGCGACGCCGGTCGTGCGGGTGTCGGTGCTCGCCAACGCCACCACGATGTTCGCCTTCACCGGTCTGCTGTTCTTCTCCGCGCAGTACCTGCAGCTCGTGCTCGGGCGCTCGCCGCTGCAGGCCGGGCTCGTGCTGGTGCCGGGGATGGTCGCGACGATCGTGTCCGGCCTGGGCGCCGCCGCCCTGGCGCGCCGCTTCCCGCTGCGGGCGCTGGTACCCGCCGGACTCGGCATCACCGCTGCCGGGTACCTGCTGTGCACGCAGCTCGGCGTCGGGTCGGCCGAGGCGGTGTTGCTCGTCGCCGCGGTGCTGATCGGCGCGGGCATCGGCCTGTCGGAGACGATCACCAACGACGCGATCCTCGCCGCGGCGCCCGCCGACCGGGCCGGGGCGGCGTCCGCGGTCTCCGAGACGGCGTACGAGCTCGGCGCGGTGCTGGGCACGGCCGTGCTGGGCAGCGTGCTGAGCGCGGTCTACCGGGCTGCCGTGGTGGTACCCGCCGACGCCGCGCCGGGTGTGGCACTCGGAGCCGACGCGCGGGAGACCGCGACGCAGACCCTCGGCGGCGCGGCCGACGTCGCCGCCGGGCTGCCCGGCCCGGTGGGTGAGGCGCTGCTCGGCTCCGCCCGCGAAGCCTTCGCGCTGGGCGTGGACGTCACCGCGGGCGTCGGCACCGCGGCCCTGCTCCTGGTGGCGCTGACCGTGGTCCGAGGCCTCCGCACCCGCAGGTGACCTGCGTCAGGGAGTCGTGATCACCCTGCTCGCCCGTGGGCTCGGTCACCAAGTCCTCATGAGGGTGCCCGGCGGTGCTCGCGCGAAGGGGCAGCACGGAACCGATCCGACTACCCCGCTCGTCGGGTGTCGAAACCTCCGTTCGGCGCATCCGGCCGTCGTGTGAGGGGGTCCGCCCGGCGCGTCGCGCCGGGCCGGGCGCACCGGGGCCAGCACCATGTCCGTTGAACCTCGGTCGGACGAAGTTCAACGAGCAGGCCGCGCCACCGGCGTCGCGGGCGAAGAGTGCGAGGAGGTCGGACCGTGTCCCTGGACGCCGTGAGCGCGTACACACTGGTGATCGGTGACGAGGACGGCCCTGCCGACGTGCAGGTCCACAGCTCCGCCGATGCCGCCTGGCAGGCCCTCGACGCCGAGATCCGGCTCCGTTGCGGGATGCGCCCGCGGCCGCGCCGGATCACCGACCCGGACGCCGCGGCCCGGCTCGCCGACGCCTGGCGTGCGGTCGAGCCGGAGACCCGTTTCTGGCAGGTGCAGGCGCACCGGCTGCCGATCCTGCTGCCCGCGATCGCGCACGCTCCCGCGCGTTCGAACGTCCGATCGGGAGTGTTACGGTCGGCCTGAAGAGGGCGGCAATTGCTGTTCCGGCGGGCATGGTTGCGTATTTCGAATTCATAAGTGCGATGTCCGATTTCACACCGCCGTCATGGTCACGTCGCACCGAGGACCCACCCGCACCTCCGCGACCGACTGCCCCGTCGCCGGGCCGGACCGATACTGAGCTGCGAAGACGGTGGTGAGTGGGTTTGTCCGCACAATCTGTATCGATTCCATGATCGGTGTTGTGAGCCGATCGACAGTTCGCGCCCATGTCAGTGTTCGGATTCGACCGGTAACCTCCGTAGTCATCTTTCCCCGTTACAGCCTCGTCCCGACCAGGCGAGGTTGAGCCAGCATTTCCGCGGGCCGGTTGACGGGGGCCGGCCGGGCAGGAGACACGGATGACCGCAGCGACCGTTCCAGGGATCGACGATGCGCCCACGACCAACGCGCGCCTGCTGTCATGGGTGCGTGAGATCGCCGAGCTGACCCAGCCGGACGCGGTCGTGTGGGCGGACGGCTCGGACGCCGAGTGGGACCGACTGACCAGCAAGCTGGTCGAGGCGGGCACCTTCACGAAGCTGAACGAGGAGAAGAAGCCGAACAGCTTCTACGCCGCCTCGGACCCGGACGACGTCGCGCGGGTCGAGGAGCGCACCTTCATCTGCTCCGCCACCGAGGACGGTGCCGGACCGACGAACAACTGGGCCGACCCGGCCGAGATGCGCGAGACGCTGAAGCCCCTGTTCGCAGGCTCGATGCGCGGCCGCACGATGTACGTGGTGCCCTTCTGCATGGGCCCGCTGGACGCCGACGAGCCGATGCTCGGCGTCGAGATCACCGACTCCGAGTACGTCGTGGTCTCGATGAAGATCATGACCCGCATGGGTGCCTCGGTCCTGCCGCTGCTGGACGGCCCGGCCGGTGACAAGTTCGTCCCCGCGGTGCACTCGGTCGGTGCGCCCCTGGCGGAGGGCCAGGCGGACGTCCCCTGGCCCTGCAACGAGACGAAGTACATCGTCCACTACCCGGAGACCCGGGAGATCTGGAGCTTCGGCTCCGGATACGGCGGCAACGCGCTGCTGGGCAAGAAGTGCTACGCGCTGCGGATCGCCTCCGCCATCGCGCACGACGAGGGCTGGCTCGCCGAGCACATGCTGATCCTCAAGCTGATCAGCCCGGAGGACAAGGCGTACTACGTCGCCGCAGCCTTCCCGAGCGCCTGTGGCAAGACCAACCTCGCGATGCTCCAGCCCACGATCCCGGGCTGGCGCGCCGAGACCGTCGGGGACGACATCGCCTGGATGCGCTTCGGGGCGGACGGGCGGCTCTACGCCGTCAACCCGGAGTTCGGGTTCTTCGGCGTCGCGCCGGGCACCAACTGGAAGACCAACCCCAACGCCATGCGCACGATGGAGGCGGGCAACGCCCTGTTCACCAACGTCGCGCTGACGGACGACGGGGACGTCTGGTGGGAGGACCTGGAGGGAGACCCCCAGCACCTCACCGACTGGAAGGGCAACGACTGGACGCCCGAGTCGGGCACCCCGGCCGCGCACCCGAACTCGCGCTACACCGTGCCGATCTCGCAGTGCCCGGTCGTCGCGCCCGAGTGGCAGGACCCGCAGGGCGTGCCGATCTCGGCGATCCTGTTCGGCGGGCGGCGCAAGACCACCGTCCCGCTGGTCTCCGAGGCCCGCGACTGGCAGCACGGCACCTTCCTCGGCGCGACCATGTCGAGCGAGAAGACCGCCGCCGCGGCCGGTGGCCTCGGCCAGGTCCGCCGCGACCCGATGGCGATGCTGCCCTTCCTGGGCTACAACGTCGGCGACTACTTCCAGCACTGGGTGAACGTCGGCAAGGGCGCCAACGCCCACCAGCTGCCCGCGATCTACTACGTCAACTGGTTCCGCCGTGGCGCGGACGGCCGCTTCCTGTGGCCCGGGTTCGGTGAGAACAGCCGCGTGCTGAAGTGGATCATCGAGCGGATCGAGGGCAAGGCCGCCGCGGTCGAGACCCCGATCGGCTACGTCCCCACCCCGGACCAGATGGACCTCGAGGGCGTGGACGCCACGGCCGAGGACGTCGCCGCGGCCCTGGCCGTGGACGTCGAGGAGTGGAAGCAGGAGATCCCGCTGATCGAGGAGTGGTTCGCCAAGGTCGGCGACAAGCTCCCCACGTCGATGCGGGACGAGCTCGAGGCCCTGAAGCAGCGCCTGGGTCTCTGAGAACCGCCACGACGACCCGTCCCGGTCTTTCCGGGGCGGGTCGTCGTGCGTTTCGGCTGTGAACGCCTACCCTTCCCGCAGCCACCTACTCGGGGGAGGGGTCATGGCCGACCGATCGGGCTTACGTTGGAGCCCGTGGAACCTGCTCTTGCTGGTTCCGCTGCTCATGCTCGTCACGCCCTGGTTCAACTCCAAGGAACCGGTGGTGTGGGGAATGCCGTTCTTCTACTGGTCCCAGTTCCTGTGGGTGCCGGTCGGCGTGGTCTGCGTGCTCGTCGTCTACCTCAAGACGAGGGACGACGGCGTGCCCGCGCCGGACGCCGACCCGCAGGTCGACGACCTGGACGAGGGGGCCCGGCGATGATCCAGTGGACCGAGCTCATCGTCTTCGGCGTGCTGTTCCTGGTGGTCACCGTCCTGGGGTTCGTCGCGTCCCGCTGGCAGAGCAGCGGCGCGGGCCTGGACCACCTCGACGAGTGGGGCCTGGGCGGGCGCAAGTTCGGCGCCTGGATCACCTGGTTCCTCGTCGGTGGTGACCTCTACACCGCCTACACCTTCGTCGCGGTCCCGGCGCTGATGTTCGGCGCGGGCGCGCTCGGCTTCTACGCCCTGCCCTACACGGTGGTGCTGTACCCGATCGTCTTCCTGCCGGTGCTGCGGTTGTGGTCGGTCTCCCGGGTGCACGGGTACGTCACGCCTGCGGACTTCGTGCGCGGTCGCTACGGCAGCTCGCTGCTGGCCTTCATCGTGGCCATCACCGGGATCGTCGCGACGATGCCGTACATCGCGCTGCAGCTCGTCGGGCTCGAGGCCGTGCTGCGCACCATGGGGCTCAACGGGACCGGCATCGCCGGGCACCTGCCCCTGCTCGTCGCGTTCGTGATCCTGGCGGTCTACACCTACCAGTCCGGGCTGCGCGCGCCGGCGTTGATCGCCTTCGTCAAGGACATCCTGATCTACCTGGTCATCCTGGTCGCGGTGATCTACCTGCCGACGAGGCTCGGCGGCTGGTCCGCGATCTTCGGGGCCGCGGAGCAGAAGCTGGCCCAGCCCAACCCGACCACCGGCAACCCGCAGGGCTCGATCCTGCTGACCGGCAACAACCAGCTGCAGTACATCACCCTGGCCCTCGGGTCGGCGCTCGCGCTGTTCCTCTACCCGCACTCGCTCACCGGGGTGCTCGCCTCCCGCGGCCGGGACGTGCTGAAGAAGAACATGGTGGCGCTTCCCGCGTACTCGCTGCTGCTGGGCCTGCTGGCGTTGCTGGGCTTCGTCGCGATCGCGGCGGGCAGCAAGCCCATCACCAACAACGCCACCGGCAGGCCGGACACCAACACGATCGTCCCGGTGCTGTTCGACGGCCAGTTCCCGGACTGGTTCGCAGGCATCGCCTACGCCGCCATCGGCATCGGGGCCCTGGTGCCCGCGGCGATCATGTCCATCGCCGCCGCGAACCTGTGGACGCGCAACATCTACAAGGAGTACCTGCACAAGTCGGCGACGCCCGGTCAGGAGGCGCGGCAGGCCAAGCTCGCCTCGCTCGTGGTGAAGTTCGGCGCGGTCGCGTTCGTGCTGTTCGTGGACCCGCAGTTCTCCATCGACCTGCAGCTCATCGGCGGCGTGATCATCCTGCAGACGCTGCCCGCCGTGGCGATCGCGCTCTACACCCGCTGGCTGCACCGCTGGGCGCTGGTGGCGGGCTGGGTCGTCGGCATGGGGTACGGGATGTACCTGCTCTACCTGATCCCGAACCCCGCCGCGGGCAAGGCCCACTTCGGCGGGTCCGCGCTGACCCTGGACAAGCTGACGGTCTTCGGCTGGCACCCGTTCGCGGGCTCCACCGTGCAGATCTACGTCGGGTTCGTGGCGCTGGTGCTCAACCTGATCGTGGCCGTGCTCGTGTCCGTCGCGCTGCACGCGGCCGAGGTCGCGCCCGGCACGGACGCCACCGACGGCGCCGACTACCACGCCGACGAGGACTCGACGCGGATCAAGCCCATGGCCGAGACGCCCGTGAGCTGAGGGCGACTGCTCAGCGTGACCACCCCGGTCCCGACCTGCGGGAAGGTCGGGACCGAGGGCGGTCCGCCCGACACCCACACAGACGCCCGTTCACGCGTTCGTGCCGCCGTTCGAGCGCAGAGTGTGGTGATTCGCGCGCCATCGGTTGCAGTGCCACTCGTTCGGGGTGGAACATCGGGCCCGCGCGACCGATACATCCGGTGACCGTCGATCGGGAGCGGTGGCCGGATGGAGGTGAGTGCGGTGCAGGTGGACGTCGGGGCCGCGGCCCACGAACGCTCCGAGCCGGAGGACGATGCCGGCGGCGAGGTCACCGACCTCGGCGAGTTCGTCGAGCGGCTGGCCGAGCGCGCGCCCGATCCCGAGCCGGCCCCGCATACCGACCCGGCCACCGCCGCCGCGGCCGAGCAGGTCCGCACGTGGATCGACGCCGGCGCCGCACCCGTCGGGCTGCGGGCGCTCGCGGAGGCCGTGGCCGAGCAGCCCGAGACCCCGGCGCCCCGCGGGGAGGAGGACGCTGCGCCCGCGGACGTCGTGGCCGCCGCCCGCAGCGAGTCCTTCCTGATCCTGGACGGGTACGGCCCGGAGGAGGTCGCGGCCGCCGCGTCCGCGCTGGCCGGGGCCGGTCTCCGGGTCGCGGTCACGGCGGCGGACGCCGCGCGGCTGGACGCCGTGCCCGCGACCGTCGGGGGGCTCCCGGGGCTCAGCGGCGCCGAACAGCGCGAGCTGCGGCTGCTGCTGGCCACCGCCACCCCCGAACGCACCGCCCGGTCGGGCCAGACCCTGCCGCCGGCGCCCCTGTTGCCCTCCCCCGCCGACGTGGCGGCCCTCTGCGCCCACGCGGGCAGCGGCGGCCACCGCGTCTCGCGCGGTCCGGACGTGCTGCGGGACGTGCTGAACACCCTGGACGAGGAGCGGTTCGCCGCCGTCGCCGCGGTGGCCAGGGAGACCCGCACCGCGCTGGACCACCTCGGCCCCCGCGCCGACTCGTGGGCCTGGCCGCTGGTCGCGGACCTGGTGCACGGCCTGCGCAGGCAGGATTTCGACGCGCTGCGGGTCGCCGCAGGCCACAGCCTCTCCCTCGCCGACGCCTCCCGGGACCTGCCCCGGGTCACCCTCGGCGGCGAGCTGCCGCCGGGGGCCGTCGCCCTGCTCACCGAGTACCGCGCGCACCTCGACGGCGGCGGCCGGGTCCCGCGCCGGTTCCGTCGGGACGTGGCGCCCGTCCTGGACCTCGTCCGGGTGGGCGGCGCGGTGCCGGGCGACCCGCAGGCCGTCCGCGCGGTCGTGCTGCACCTGGAGCTGGCCGCGGCGCTCACCGCTGTGGACGAGGGCTGCCGCGCCCTGCTCGTCCCGACCCCGCACGCGGTCGGGGACCTGCGCGCACTGGTCGACGGGCTGGAGCGGGTCGACCACGCCGTCCGCACGGTCGGCAGGCTCCGCCACGACGTGCTGTTCCTGCACCCCAGCTCGCCCGTGCAGGTGCCGGACCTGGAGGCCGCCGAGCAGATCGCCGAGGGGATCGGGGACGTCGCCGAACACGGCTCCGCCCCGGAGGCCGCCGCCCGGCTGGACTCCTACGCCACCGCCCTCGAGGGCTCCGGTCCGGCGGAGGCGCTGCCCGCCGAGCTGCGCGCCGCGGTCGACGCGCTGCGGGACCGGGACCCGGCGGCCTACGCGGAGGCGCTGGCCGCGCTGGTGCCCGCCCGTCGTCAGGCCGTGGACCAGGCGCGCTGCGATGCGCTGCTGGCCGCCCTGCGGTCCGCGGACGCGGGTCTCGCCCGGTCGTGGGACGAGGGCGCCCGCGGGTTCGTCTGGACGGTCCCGCTGGAGGCCCTGCTCACCCGCCTGCCCGGCCCCGACCAGCTGGACGCGGTGATCGTCCTCGACGCCGCGGAGCTCGCCGCCGAACGTCTCCTCGTCGCCGCCGCGGCCCCGCGGCTGCTGGCGGTCGCGGAGTGGGAGTCCCACCCGGGCGACGGGACCCTGCTCGGCGCCCTGCAGCGTGCCGCGGCCCCGCGGCTCCGGTCGGCGCGAGGCCCGGCGGGTCGGCTCGTCACGCTTCCCACGGCCCGGCGCCCGTCGGAGAACAGCGCCTGATCATCCCGCGCCGCGGACCGCGGGCTCGATCCTCGCGAGCAGCTCGAGGGGGTCCGCCGCGGCGGGTTCCCGGCGCTCCCAGCGCTCGCCGCCGACCGAGGGCACGAACAGCACCCACCGGTCCTGCTCGGCGCGCAGCCGTGCGAGCGGCACCGAGGACCACACCGCGCCCAGCTCCGGGAAGGCGGGCGGGCGCCGGTCGAGGATGGTCAGGGTGTCGCCCACCGCGGTGAACGCGATCCGGCGCCGCTCCCGCTCCTCGGCGGGCAGACACTGCGCGCACCAGTCGGTCACCCGGGTACGAATCTCCGCAGGCACGGCCATACCCGGGGATGATGGCGCGCCCGTTCGCCGGGTGGAAGGGCTGCGGCCGAGCTGTAACGTCCCGGGCATGGCACAGGACAGGATCAGCCGCTTCGGGCACGTCGAGGTCGCGGACATGCCCGCGGACCTGCAGCAGCGCATCGGCGCGATCGCCGAGCGGTCCGGTTTCGTCCCGAACGTGTTCCTCGCGCTGGCCCGCCGCCCGCGCGAGCTGCGGGCGTTCCTCGACTACCACGACGCGCTGATGGACTCCGACGACGGCCTGAGCAAGGCCGAGCGCGAGCTCGTCGTGGTCGCGACGTCCGGGGCGAACCACTGCACGTACTGCGTCGTGGCGCACGGGGCGATCCTGCGGGTCCGCACGAAGGACGCGGAGATCGCCGACCGGGTCGCCACCAACCCCTACGGCGTGGAGCTGAGCCCCCGCGAGCGCGCGATCGTCGACCTCGCCCTGCTGATCGCCACGGAGTCCTCCGCGCTGACCGACAACGAGCTGGACGACGCCCGCGCCGCGGGCCTCACCGAGGACGAGATCTGGGACGTCGGCGCCATCACCGCCCTCTTCGCCCTCTCCAACCGCATGGCGCATCTGACCGCGCTGAAGCCCAACGCGGAGTTCTTCCTCATGGGCCGGCTGCCCCGCGGCTGACCGGGCTACTCGCAGCCGATGCCGTCGTCGTCGCTGCCGTCGAGCAGCAGGCGGGCGGCGCCGACCGCGCCCGTCACGGGGACGATCTCGGGCGCGCGAGCTCCGGCGGGGCGAGCTCCGGCGACGGCGGGATCCGCGGCCACCGCGGGCGGGTCGGGCTACACCACACCGAGCGGCGGGGGCGCGGCGCCCGCGCACCCGGCGAGCACCGCCCCGGCCAGGACCAGGGGGATCACGCCGCGGACTCGCACGGACCCGATCGTGTCATGTCCGTTTCGGCCGGTTCACAGCACCTTCGACAGGAACGCCTTCGTCCGCTCGTGCCGCGGCGCCGCGAGCACCTCGCGCGGGTCGCCCTGCTCCACGATCACGCCCTCGTCCATGAACACCAGGTCGTCCCCGACCTCGCGGGCGAAGCCCATCTCGTGGGTGACCACGACCATGGTCATGCCCTCCCGCGCGAGCCCGCGCATCACGTCGAGCACCTCGCCGACGAGCTCGGGGTCCAGCGCCGAGGTGGGCTCGTCGAACAGCATCAGGCGCGGGTCCATGGCCAGCGCCCGGGCGATGGCCACCCGCTGCTGCTGCCCGCCGGAGAGCTGGGCGGGATAGTTGTCCCGCCGGTCCGCCAGCCCCACCCGGTCCAGCAGCTCGACCGCCCGGTCCCGCGCCTTGCCGCGGGCGTGCCGCCGGACGACCAGCGGCGCCTCCATGACGTTCTCCAGCGCCGTCTTGTGCGGGAACAGGTTGAACCGCTGGAACACCATGCCGATGTCCCGACGCTGCTGCGCGACCTCGCTCTCGCGCATCTCGTAGAGCTTCCCGCCGCGCTCCCGGTAGCCGACCAGGTGCCCATCGACCCGCAGGCTGCCGGAGTCGATCCGCTCGAGGTGGTTGATGCAGCGCAGCAGCGTGGACTTGCCCGAGCCGGACGGCCCGATCACGCAGCTCACCGCCCCGGGCCCCACGACCAGGTCCACTCCGCGCAACACCTCGGTGCTGCCGAAGCGCTTGTGGATGGCCAGGGCCTCGACCATCGGCGTCATGTCGTCGCCTTCTCCCGTCGCAGGAAGCCCAGCAGGGACGGACCCGGCGGCCCGGTCGCCAGGCCGCGCCCGTACCGCCGCTCGATGAAGCCCTGCCCCACCGACAGCACCGAGGTCAGCGCCAGGTACCAGAGCGCGGCCACGATGAGCAGCGGGATCGTCTGGAAGTTCGTCGAGTAGATCCGCTGCACGGAGGTGAGCAGCTCGAAGTAGCCGATCACCACGACCAGCGAGGACGTCTTGAGCATGGAGATCGTCTCGTTGCCGGTGGGCGGGATGATCACCCGCATGGCCTGCGGCAGCACGATCCGGCGCAGCGTCTGCGCCCGGGACATGCCCAGCGCGCCCGCCGCCTCGGTCTGCCCGTGGTCCACGGACGCGATGCCGCCGCGGACGATCTCCGCCATGTACGCGGCCTCGTTGAGCCCCAGCCCGAGCAGGCAGGCCGCGAACTGGTTGATCAGCACGTTGGTGTCGAACGAGACGAGCTCCGGGCCGAACGGGACCCCCAGCGAGAGCCGGGGGTACAGCGCGGAGAGGAAGTTCCAGAACAGCAGCTGCGCGATCAGCGGGGTGCCGCGGAACACCCAGATGTAGAGCGCCGCCACCCAGCTCAGGATGGGGTTGGGCGACAGCCGCATGATCGCGAGCAGGATCCCGCCGACGATGCCGATCACCATGGACAGGACCGTGAGCAGCAGCGTGTTCTTGAGCCCGTTGAGCACCGGGCCGGAGAACAGGTACTGCCCGACGACGGGCCAGCGGAACCCGTCGTTGGTCAGCACGCTGTGCACCAGCATGGCGGCGAGCACCGCCAGCACGGCGACGGCGACCCACCGGCCCGGGTGCCGGACCGGGACGGCGTTCAGCGGTGGGGGACGTTCCGGCATCTACGCGTTGATCTGCGAGGTGGGGATGGCGCCGTTGGCCACGTTCCACTTGTCGAGGATGGACTTGTAGGTGCCGTCCGCGATCAGCGACTGGATCGCGCCCTGCACGGCCTGCGCGAACTGCCCCGAGTTCTTCTTGATCACCACGCCGTACGGGGCGGTGTCGTAGGGGTCGCCCACGACTTCGACGGCATTCGAGGTCGTGGTCACCGCGTACGCCGCGACCGGAGAGTCCGCCAGCATCCCGACGATGCGGTTCGAGGTCAGCGCGAGCGTGACGTCCGTCTGCTGCTGGAGCTCGGTCACCTGGATCGGCGGCTGGCCCTGCGCCGCGCAGTCCGCCTGGCGCTGGGTGATCTCGTCCGCCTGCGTGGTGCCGGCCTGCACGCCGATCGCGCGGCCGCAGAGCCGCTCGGGATCGAGCCCGTCCGGGTTGCCCGCCTTGACCGCGAGGCTGGTCCCGGCGGTGAAGTAGCTGACCATGTCGACGGTCGCGGTGCGCTCCGGGGTGATGGAGAACGAGGAGATGCCCGCCTCGTAGCGGGCGCCGTCGATGCCCGGGATGATCCCGGAGAACTGGCTGTTCTCGAACTGCGCGGTGAGCCCGAGCTTCTGCGCGACCGCGGTGCCCAGGTCCACGTCCATGCCGATGACGGTGGTGCCGTCGGTGTCGGTGAACTCGTTCGGCGGGTACGAGGCGTCCGTGCCGAAGACGAGCTTGCCGTCCGCGGAGACGGCCGCCGGGACCATGGCGGCGAGCGCGTCGTCCTTGGTGGGGGCGGGCACGGCCGAGGCGCTGGGCCCGGCGGCACCACCGGAGCCGTCGCCACCCGCGCCGCAGCCTGCCAGCACGACGGCGAGGGTGGCGGCCGCCAGTGCCGCGGGGATCGATCGGGTTCGGACGGACACGTGCGGTACCTCCTGGACTACTCGAGCGCCGCGCGGTGGCGCGGATTCCGGGATGCTGCCATCCCCGTGCGACCTCGACATCCTGGAACGGATGCCCGTTACGCGACAGTCACATGGTTGGCTCACCAACCGCCGGGGAACCAGGACACATCCCCCGTGCGTTGACGGGACGACAGCCTGACGAAGGGAACGCGAGATGGCGGGCATGTTCAAGAAGCTGGCCGTGCTGGCGGGTGCGGCCGAGGCCGCGCGCCGCTACGCGCAGAAGAACCCGGACCAGGCGGCGAAGTATCTGGACCAGGCGGCCGGGTTCGTCGACAAGCAGACGAAGGGCAAGTACTCGGGCCAGATCAAGGGCGCCACGGACAAGGCGAAGAACGCCGCGGGCATCCGGCGGGGCTACGGCGAGCCGCCGACCGCCCCGAACCGCGGCTACTGACGAACCCGGCCCGGGCCCGGTCCCCCACGCGGGGGCCGGGCCCGTCGTCCGTCGCGAGGTCGGTGGTCCGCAGGTCGGCGCTCCGAGCATCGGACGCCGAATGATCGTGTTGCCGCCCGCAGAACCGACGCGTCGATCGTGTGGTCCCGCACGGTCCCCGCCCGGACGTGTCCCGTGCCACTATCGGCGGGAGCGAAGACGCCCGGTGCAGGGCGGGCCACCCACCCGAGTGGGCCGTCGCGGGCGTCGATCGGCACGCCACCCCTGTGCCGAGCGAGCACGAGGAGGTCTGGGTGTCCAGTCCACAGAGTTGGGTCCCCACCGATCCCCGGTCGGTTCCGACCCGCGAGCACGTCCTGTCCGGCCTGAAGGGCCTGGACGAGGGCGGCGCCGAGCTGGTCCAGCTGCTCACCCCCGAGGGCGTGCGGGTGCCGGACGAGCGGTTCGGCGGCTGGGCGGCGGACGTCGGCGTCGAGGAGCTCAAGGGCTACTACCGGGACATGGTCCTGGTCCGCCGGTTCGACCGGGAGGGCAACGCGCTGCAGCGCCAGGGCCAGCTCGGCATCTGGGTCCCGCTGCTCGGCCAGGAGGCCGCCCAGATCGGGGCCGGGCGGGCGTTGGCCGCGCGGGACATGGCGTTCCCGAGCTACCGCGAGCACGGAGTGGCGTGGGCCCGCGGCATCGACCCCACGGACCTGCTGGGCATCTTCCGGGGCACCGACCACGGCTCCTGGGACCCCATCGAGGCCCGGTTCCACCTCTACACGATCGTCATCGGCAATCAGTGCCTCAACGCCGCAGGCTACGCGATGGGCCAGAAGTTCGAGGGCAAGGTCGGTGACGGGGAGGACGCCGAGGCCACGATGTGCTTCTTCGGGGACGGCGCCACCTCGCAGGGGGACGTCCACGAGGGCTTCGTCTGGGCCGCTGCGTACGACGCGCCCGTCGTCTTCTACTGCCAGAACAACCAGTGGGCGATCTCGGTGCCCCTGGAGCGCCAGACCCGCGTGCCGCTCTACCAGCGGGCCCGCGGCTACGGCTTCCCCGGCGTCCGGGTGGACGGCAACGACGTGCTCGCCTGCCTGGCCGTGTCCCGCTGGGCCCTCGAGGAGTGCCGCACGGGCAACGGGCCGGTGCTGATCGAGGCGTACACGTACCGGATGGACGCCCACACGACGTCGGACGATCCGTCGCGGTACCGACTCGCGGACGAGCTGGAGCTGTGGAAGCTGAAGGACCCGATCGAACGGGTGCGGGTGCACCTGGTCCGAGAGCTCGGCGTCGAGCCGGGGTTCTTCGAGTCGGTGCAGCAGGAGTCGGACGAGCTGGCCGCCCGCTTCCGGTCCTTCTGCCTGGCGATGCCCACGCCGGGTCCGGAGCGGATGTTCTCCGAGGTCTACGCGGAGCTCTCGCCCCAGCTGGAGGCGCAGCAGGCGGCGTACCTCGAGTACCACGCGTCCTTCGGATCGGAGGCGTGAGATGACGACGATGACGCTCGCCAAGGCGCTGAACTCCGGGCTGCGCGCTGCGATGGAGGAGGACCCGAAGGTCCTGGTGATGGGGGAGGACGTCGGCAAGCTGGGCGGGGTCTTCCGGGTCACCGACGGGTTGGCCAAGGACTTCGGCGACCAGCGCGTGCTGGACACCCCGCTGTCCGAGAGCGGGATCATCGGCACCGCGGTGGGGCTGGCGATCCGCGGCTTCCGGCCGGTGTGCGAGATCCAGTTCGACGGGTTCGTCTTCCCCGGCTACGACCAGATCGTCTCCCAGCTGGCCAAGGTGCGGTTCCGGTCGCAGGGCAAGGTGCCCATGCCGGTGGTCGTGCGGATCCCGTTCGGCGGCGGGATCGGGGCGGTCGAGCACCACAGCGAGTCCCCCGAGTCGCTGTTCGCGCACGTCGCGGGGCTTCGCGTGGTCGCCTGTTCGAATCCGGACGACGCCCACTGGATGATCCGTCAGGCCGTCGCCTCGGACGATCCGGTGATCTTCTTCGAGCCGAAGCGGCGGTACTGGGAGAAGGGCACCGTGGGCGACTCGGCTCCGGCGCCGCTGTACGCCTCGCGGGTCGTCCGGGCCGGGACCGACGTGACGGTCGCCTGCTACGGGCCGCTCGTGAAGACCTGTCTGGACGCCGCCTCGGCCGCCGAGTCGGAGGGGCGCTCGCTCGAGGTGATCGACCTGCGCTCGCTGTCCCCACTGGACCTCGGTCCGGTGTTCGACTCGGTGCGTCGGACCGGGCGGTTGGTCGTGGTGTCCGAGGCCCCGCCCGAGTCGTCGGTGACCTCCGAGGTCGCCGCGCGGGTGCAGGAGGCGTGCTTCCACTCCCTGGAGGCTCCGGTGCTGCGGGTGACCGGCTTCGACACCCCCTACCCGCCGTCGCGGCTGGAGGAGCACTTCCTGCCGGACCTCGACCGCGTGCTCGACGGCGTCGACCGCGTGCTGGAGTACTGATCATGAGCGAGTTGTTCGCCCTCCCGGATGTGGGTGAGGGGCTCACCGAGGCCGAGATCGTCGCCTGGCAGGTCGCGCCCGGGGACACGGTCACGGTGAACCAGATCCTGCTGGAGATCGAGACCGCCAAGGCGGTGGTGGAGCTGCCGTCGCCGTACGCGGGGACGGTGGGCTCGCTGCTGGTCGAGCCCGGCGAGACGGTCGCGGTGGGCACGCCGATCATCTCGATCGAGACCGGCACCTCCGCGCCCGCCGCCGAGCCCACCCCCGCTGCACCCGCTGCGCCCGCTGCGCCCACTGAGGACGGGGGCGCGAAGATCGGCGAGGCCGGCGCGGACGGGCGGATCGCCACCCTCGTCGGCTATCTCGCCGCCCCCGGCGCGGCCACCCGCCGGCCGCGGCACGGGCGTGGGGGCGGCGCGCCCGCTGCTCAGTCCGCCGCGCCGACCACCGCCGCTGCTCGGCCCGCCGCCGCGGCGCCCGCGGGCGCGCAGGCCGCCGTGCAGGCGAGCGCGGAGGTGGCCCCCGTCGAGGCGCCGCGTCCGGGGCCCGCAGCGGGCGGCTCGCTGGTGCCGCTCGCGAAGCCCCCGGTGCGCAAGCTGGCCAAGGACCTCGGGGTGGACCTGCGGGCGGTGACGGGCTCGGGGCCGGGTGGGGTGATCACGCGCGAGGACGTGCACACGGCCGCGGCCACCCCTGCCGCACCCCCCGCCGCACCCCCCGCCGCACTGCCCGAGGAGTCACTGCCGGAGGCGCCGCCGGTCGAGGTGCCCCGGACGGCCACGGGCGTCGGGGGTGAGCGGCGGGAACAGATCCGCGGGGTCCGCAAGGCCACCGCGGCGGCGATGGTGCAGTCCGCCTTCACCGCGCCGCACGTCACCGAGTTCCTCACCGTGGACGTCACGGAGACCATGGCGTTGCGGGACCGGTTGAAGGGGTCCCGTGCGTACGCGGACGTCAAGCTGACGCCGCTCGCCTTCGTCGCGAAGGCGGTCTGCCTGGCCGCCCGCCGCACCCCGGCCGTCAACGCGAGCTGGGACGAGCCCGCCGGTGAGATCGTCTACTACGACCGGGTGCAGCTCGGCATCGCCGCGGCCACCCCGCGCGGGCTGCTCGTGCCGAAGATCCGGGACGCGGACACCCTGGACCTGCGCGGACTCGCCGCGGCGCTGGCCACTCTCACCGAGACCGCGCGGGCGGGGAAGACCTCACCCGCGGACCTGGCGGGCGGCACGATCACGATCACCAACGTCGGTGTGTTCGGCGTGGACACGGGCACGCCGATCCTGAACCCGGGCGAGGCGGCGATCCTGGCCGTCGGCTCCATCAAGCAGGCGCCGTGGGTGGTGGACGGGGAGCTCGCGGTGCGGACGGTGTGCCGGCTGGCGCTGTCGTTCGACCACCGCCTGGTGGACGGGGAGCAGGGCTCCCGCTTCCTGGCGGACATCGGCGCGCTGCTGGAGGACCCCGCCACCGCGATGCTCTGGTGAGCCGGGAGCAAAACGGCGGTCCCGTCCGTTGGAGGGGTATGCCGTTCGTGCTCCTGTACCTGGTCGTCGAAGTCGTCGCCGTGGTCGCGCTGGGCTCGTGGATCGGGTTCGGGTGGACCGTCCTGATCCTGCTCGCGGGCTCCGTGCTGGGCCTGATGCTGGCCATGCACGAGGGCATCCGTGCCGCACGGGCGGTCGCCGAGGCCGCACGCAGCCGTCGGGTCGCCACGGCGGAGGTCACGGACGGGATGCTGGTCGCCGCGGGCGGCCTGTTGCTGTTCGTCCCGGGCCTGGTCACCGACCTGCTCGGGCTGCTGCTCCTGCTGCCGCCCACGCGGGCGCTCGTGCGCAGGCGCCTCGTGCGCTCGGCGGAGGAGCAGAACCCGTTGCTGCGGACCGCGCGGATCCGCAGCGAGGGCCCGATCGTGGACGCCGAGGTGGTCGAGCCCGACCCGCAGCCGGGCCGGACCGGTGCTCCCCTCGTCATCGAGGGGACCGTCGTCGAGGAGCGCTAGTCGGCTCAGTCCTCGCCGATGAAGGCCACCGTCACCGGTGAGCCGTCGGTGTTGTGCAGGATCGCGGCGCCGCCGCCGGTGAGCAGTAGGCCGGTGGCCACGGAGAGCAGGGCTCGGGCGGTCGCCCGGATCCCGCCGCGGCGCCGTCGGCTCGGGCGCAGACGCAGTTCCTGACGGCTGCGGCGCGTCAGGCGGTGCCTTCCGGTTCGAGAACTCACGGTGTCCCCCTTATCGCAGTCAGTGACTACTCCAAACGAGTGTCGGGGGACACCGCGAAACAATGCCAGTCGTAGACGACGATTCACTCTTCAGAACGACGAATGTGCGCCGAAAAGCCGAGATCAGTCCGAGATCAACGTCCACGTGGTGGTGCAACGGGCGGTCACGCGTACCGGTTCGGGGTCCAGGCCGAGGTCGCCGACGTCCGGTCCGCCCTCGGCCATCCCCCGCGCCCGCATGGCCATCATGGGCACCGCGCCCCCGCGCTCGTCCGCCTCACTCAGCCTGACCAGGGAGCCGAGCCTGCCGCCGAGCGCGGCGGCGTAGCCCTCCGCGCGGCGCCGGGCGTCCGCCACCGCCTTCTCCTGGGCCTGCGCGGCGATGGCCTCGGGCTCGGCCAACGACCAGTTCGGGCCCTGGAACGAGGCGGGCTCGGCCCCGAGGAGTAGCGACATCGCCTCCTCCAGGACGTCGAGATCATGCACCCGTACCTGGACGAACTCCGCGGCCCGGCAGCCCTGCGGCTTCCCGGAGCGGTACTCCGTGTGCACGGACACCCGTCGGGACAGGACCTCGACACCCGTCAGGCCCAGCCCCTTCTCACCCCGCGCGACCTGCGCGCCCAACGCCTCCACCGCCGCGGCCCGGCGCCTGCCGCGCGCTTCGAACACCACGGTCAGATCCGCTCGGTCGGCCGTCCGCTCGACCCATCCGCTGCCCTCGGTCACGATCTCGCTCACGTGACGAGAGTTCCAGATCGGGGCGTATCCGGGAGTATCGGATCCCTCCGAGACGGCGAGATACACCCCGATCGTTACGGTGCGTCCGTGCCCACTCCCCTGCGGCGCCTCCGCCGGTCCGTCCGCGAGGGCCGGTCGGACGCCCCCGGTGCCGCCGTCGACACCCTCGGCCGGATCGGGCTGCTGGCGTACGGCCTGGTCCACCTGGTCCTCGCGTGGCTCGCGGTGCGGATCGCGGTCGGCCTCCCGGAGGGCCCGGCGGACGCCCAGGGCGCCGTCGCGGAGATCGCCGCGACGGGGGCGGGGGCCGTCGGGCTGGTCGTCGTCGCGCTGGGGCTGGTGGCCTTCGCCGTCTGGCAGCTGACGGCGGCGTGGCTCGGCTTCCGCTGGGTGTCCGGCGGCGAGCGGGTGCGCAAGCGGGTGGGCGCGGTGTCGAAGGCGATCGCGATGCTCGGCCTGGCCGCGGTCACCGTGGTGTTCCTGCGCACCGGCGGCAGCTCGGGCGACCGCGGCGCCCGGGACCTCGTCGCCGACGTGCTGGCGCTGCCCGCGGGTCGGCTGCTGGTGCTGGCCGGCGGGCTGGGGATCGGCGTCGTCGCGGTGATGATGACCTACACCGGCGTGCGACGGACGTTCATGGGCGACCTGGACCTGCGCCGGGTGTCGGCGTCCACGCGGCGCGGCATCGAGATCGTCGGGGCGGTGGGGCACCTGGCGCGGGCGCTCGCGCTGGCCGTCGTCGGGGTGCTGGTGGTGACGGCGGCGGTCGCGGCGGACCCCGAACGGGCCGGTGGGCTCGACGCCGCCCTGCACGCCCTCGGCGACACCCCCCTCGGGATGTCGCTGCTGGTCGTGGTGGCCCTGGGCTTCGGCGCCTTCGGCCTCTACTGCGTGGCCGACGCCGCCCTGCGCCGAGCCTGACCCTGCAGGCGCAGGTTCGGCGGCGCGACACGCGCTAGGGGTCGATAGCGAAATCTACGGTTGCGGCGAGACTCGGCGATACCGTGCGATGCATGGATCCGGTGCGCAATCCGTTCGCCCCCGGCGCAGGTCAGCGGCCACCCGAGCTGGCGGGGCGGGATCGCGAGATCGACGCGTTCGAGATCGTGCTCGAGCGGGTCGCGCGGGGGCGGCCGGAGCGGAGCCTGGTGCTGACCGGGCTGCGTGGAGTCGGGAAGACGGTGATGCTCGGGGAGCTGCGCTCGATGGCCGTCCGGGCGGGCTGGGGGTCCGGGAAGATCGAGGCCCGCCCGGACGCGGACCTGCGCCGCCCCCTCGCCGCGGCCCTGCACCGCGCGATCCGGGACCTGGCCGTGCAGCACCCGCGGCAGGAGCGCGTCGACGAGGTGCTCGGCGTGCTCAAGGCCTTCGCCCTGCGCGCGTCGCCCGACGGCGCGCGGCTGCGGGAGCGCTGGCAGCCCGGCATCGACGTGCCCGTGAAGAACGGGCGGGCGGACTCCGGGGACATCGAGATCGACCTGGTGGAGCTGTTCACCGAGGTCGCAGAGCTGGCGAGCGAGGTCGCCACCGGCATCGCCATCCTGATCGACGAGATGCAGGACCTGCGCCCGGACGACGTCTCCGCCCTCTGCGCGGCCTGCCACGAGCTCTCGCAGTCCCGGATGCCACTGGTCGTGGTCGGCGCGGGCCTGCCGCACCTGCCCGCCGTGCTCTCGGCGTCGAAGTCCTACTCGGAGCGGCTGTTCAAGTACGCGCGGATCGACAAGCTGGATCGCAAGGACGCGGACTTCGCCCTGATCGCCCCGGCCGAGCGCGAGGACGCCCAGTTCGCCGAGGACGCCCTCGAGCAGCTCTACGAGCGCTCGGGCGGCTACCCGTACTTCGTCCAGGCCTACGGGAAGGCCTCCTGGGACGCCGCGCCGACGAACCCGATCCGGGGCGAGGACGTCGCGCTGGCGGCGCCCGAGGCCGAGGCCGAGCTCGCCGTGGGGTTCTTCGGGTCGCGGTTCGAGCGGGCCACCCCCGCCGAGCGCGAGTACCTGCGCGCGATGGCCGAGGTCGCGGAGGGCGGGGACGAGCCCGTCGTGACCTCCTCGTTGGCGCACCACCTCGGGCGCAAGCCCTCCTCGCTGTCCCCCGCTCGGGACAGTCTGCTGAAGAAGGGGCTGGTCTTCTCCGCGCAGCGGGGCCAGATCGCGTTCACCGTGCCGCACTTCGGGAGATACCTGTTGACCTCCACCTGATGCTCCGTCCGGGTGAACAGCCGGATTCCTCGACCGGGTTGTAACGCGGGGTGAGGGTCGGGCGAATCCTGGTGTAGCCCCGCGGCGCTGTCGGACCCCCGACCTGGCAGCTCCGCGGGGCTCTCTCTTTCCGAGGCGTACGCGGGCCGACACCGCCGGGTGACCGTCGACCCGCAGCCCGTAGCATCCTCCGGGTGCCGGACCCGAAGTTCGAGATCCAGATGCTGCACGACCGCGTCATGATCAAGATCGTCGAGGACGGCGGCGAACGGCGGAGCTCGTCCGGGATCGTCATCCCGGCGACGGCCCAGGTCGCGAAGCGGCTCGTGTGGGGTGAGGTCTGCGGGACCGGCCAGCACGTCCGCAGCGTGAAGCCCGGCGACCGGGTCCTGTTCGCCCCGGACGACCAGTACGAGGTCGAGGTCCAGGGAGCGACCTACCTCGTCATGCGTGAGCGGGACCTGCACGCGGTCGCCACGGCGGGGCCGGACCACGGGACCGGGTTGTACCTCTAGTCGTCCGGGGGGACGGCGGACAGCGGTGGGGACAGTGGGGAAGGAACACGGCTACATGCCCGAGCGGCAGCACACGCCCGGCGAGGTCGACGAGCGACGCCCGGAGGGATCGGGCGCCACGGTGACCGACGGCTCGGCCCGACGCACGGACAGCCCCCGGGGGGACGCGCTCTTCGCGCCCGCCGTGGCACCCGAACCCGCCGAGACCGCGCGGCCGGTGTCCGAGTCGGGGTCGAACGGCGCGCCCGCCACGGACACCGCGACTCCCCCGGACGTCGAGGCGACCACGGCGATGCCCGCCTCCGGTGCCCCGGCGAAGCCCTCTCCGACACCGCGCTCGGTCTCCGCGACCGACACCGCGGCGCCGGCCGAGGCCCCGACCGCCACCGCCCCGCCCGCCACCGCCCCGCCCGCCACCGCCCCGCCCGCCACCGCCCCGCCCGCGGCGGACGAGCCCGCCACCACTCCGCCCGCCACCACTCCGCCCGCCACCACTCCGCCCGCCACCACTCCGCCCGCCACCGCCCCGCCCGCGGCGGACGAGCCCGTCGCGCCGCAGGCGCGGGAGGGGGACGAGAGCCCCGCCGCGGCGGACGCCCCGACCACCTCCGTCTCACCGGCCCCGCCGGCCCCGCCGGAGCCTGCCGAGCCGGGCGCGTCCGGCGCCGAGGACGCCACCACCGCGGCCGAGGCCCCCACCGCGGACGAGAGCGCGCCGTCCGGGGAGGCCGCCGGTGCCACCGGCACGCCGGCCCTCGGCACGGCCACCACCGAGGCCCCGGTGGGCGACGAGCCCACGGTCGTCCACGACGCGGGCGCCTGGTCCGCCGAGGACACCCAGGTGATCCCGCGCGCGGCCGCGGCGCAGGCCGCCGCCCCCGACCAGCCCACCGACCGCCTCGGCGGCCCCGCCGACCCCCCGACGGAGCAGATCCCCGTCACCCGGGGCGCCGTCCCGCCCGTCCCCCCGCAGCGCCCGGCCGACCCGTCCGGGTCGGAGGGCGGGAAGCGGGGGAGGCGACGGCCACTGCTGATCGTCGCGGGCGTCGTCGCGCTGCTCGCCGTGCTCTACGTCGCCGACCTCGTGCTCTCCACCGGCAATGTCCCGCGGGGCGTCACCGTGGCCGGGATGCAGCTCGGCGGGCTGTCCAAGGCCGCGGCCACCGAGCGGCTCCGGGCCGAGATCGAGCCCCGCGCGACCCGGCCCGTGCAGGTCACGGCCGGTGAGGTGCAGAGCCAGATCGACCCGCGGACCGCGGGCCTGGTCGTCGACTACCGGGCGACCGTCGACCAGGCGGGCGAGCAGCCGCTGAACCCGATCACCCGGATCACCTCGTTCTTCACCGAGCGGGAGGTCGGCGTGGTCAACACCGCGGACGAGCGCTCGGTGCTCACGGCGCTGGAGCAGGTCAAGCCGGTCGTCGACAAGCCTCCGGTGGAGGGCACGGTCAAGTTCGAGGGCACCACGCCCGTCGCCGTCCCGCCCGTCCCCGGCCAGCAGCTGGACCTGCAGGCCGCGGCCGACGTGCTGGAGCGGGACTGGGCCGCGGGCGCGCCCGTCGCGCTGCCGCTGATCCCGCAGCCCACGATCACGACCGACGAGGACGTCCAGCAGGCCCTGCGGTCCGTCGCCACGCCGGCCGTCTCGGCGCCGGTGACGATCCAGGGCGAGGGCGCCACGGCGACCCTGGCCCCGGCGGACATCGCCACGGCACTGACCTTCCGCGCGGACGCCGCGGCCAACCCCACGCTGGTCCCGGAGGTCAACAACGAGGCGCTGAAGGAGGTCGCGACCCCGCAGCTGGCCTCCTCCGAGAAGCCCGGCCGGGACGCGTCGCTGGACTTCTCCTCCGGCGCCCCCGTCGTCGTCCCCTCGCAGGACGGCCGCGGCGTCGACTACGACAAGACCTTCCAGGGCCTGGTGCCGGTGCTGACCGCGCCGGGCCCGCGCACGCTGACCGCCGTCTACGCCGACCAGCCCGCCAAGCTGACGACCGAGCAGCTGGGCGCGCTGGGCATCACCGGTGAGATCAGCACCTTCACCACCGGTGGCTTCGCCGCGGACTCCGGGCGGAACATCAAGCGGGCGGCCGAGCAGGTCAACGGCACGATCGTCGGGCCGGGCGAGACCTTCAGCCTCAACGCGCTGACCAACCCACGGAACGCGGCGAACGGCTACGTCGAGGCCGGGATCATCGAGAACGGGCACTCGGCGCGCGGCATCGGCGGCGGCGTCTCACAGGTCGCGACCACGCTGTACAACGCCGCGTACTTCGCGGGCATGGTGGACGTGGAGCACAAGGAGCACAGCTTCTACATCAGCCGCTACCCGGCCGCCCGCGAGGCCACGGTGTTCGACGACATCATCGACCTCAAGTTCCGCAACGACGGCCCCACCGGCGTGCTCATCCAGACCTTCTGGACGCCGTCGAGCCTCACGGTCAAGATGTTCGGCACCAAGCGCTACGAGGTCACGTCGGAGCCCGGCCCGCGCACCAACCCGACGGACCCGCAGACGATCAACCTGCCCGCGGGTCCGGGGTGCACGGCGAGCAAGGGTGCGCCGGGCTTCACCGCCACCGACACCCGGGTGATGCGCAACATCGAGACCGGTGAGGTCACCCGCAAGACGCGCACCGTCCGCTACAACCCCTCCCCCATCGTGGTCTGTGGCTGATCCAGCCATGGCGTGACCGGGGTCACGCTGCTTACTCTCGACGGCGACAACGTAGTCGACGATCGGGGAGTCGGTATGCGGATCGCGGACGTGCTGCGCAGCAAGGGCGACACCGTGGCGACGGTGGAACCGGAGGCCACGGTGGGTGATCTGCTCGGCAGACTGGCCCAGGGGAACTACGGCGCGCTGCCGGTGGTGCGGGCCGGGATGCTGATCGGCATGGTGTCCGAGCGGGACGTCGTGCGGAGACTGCACGAGCGAGGCGCGGACCTGTTGTTCGCGACCGTCGAGGAGATCATGACGACGGACCTCGCCACCTGTACCCCGAACGACAGCGCGGCCGATCTCGCCCGGGTCATGACGACCCGACGCGTCCGCCATCTCCCGGTGCTGGTCGACGGCAGGCTGGCCGGGATCGTGAGCATCGGCGACCTCGTCAAGGCCCGCATCGACATGCTCGAGTCCGAACGCCAGCAGCTCGAGAGCTACATCGCGCAGTGACCCGCGGTGGTGCGCGGTCAGCGGTGCTGGAGCACCACCGACCGCGCACGAGCGCCGGCGGCGCGGTGTCGCGGCAGGAAGAAGGCGATGGCCAGGGCACCGGCCGCGCCCAGCGCCCCGAGCGCGAGGGCGATCGTGAACGCGGACTCGGCCGGGTAGGTGTGGCCGCCCGTGGTCATGGTCAGCTGGGCGAGGATCACGCCCACCGCCGCGCTGGCGGTCGAGGTGCCGATGGCGCGGGAGAGGTTGTTGAAGCTGTTCGCGGCGGCGGTCTGGCCCAGCGGCACGGCGGCCATGATCAGTGACGGGATCGCGCCGTAGGCCAGCCCGATCCCCGAGGTCACCACGAGCACGGCGACCAGGACGTGCCAGATCTCGGAGTGCAGCGTCGCACCGAACGCGTAGCCCAGCGCCACGGTCGCGGCTCCGGCCATGAGGGTGACCCGTGCGCCGAACCGACCGGTGAGCCGCGCCGAGACCGGTGACATGGCCATCATCGCCAGCCCGCCGGGGGCCTGCACCAGACCCGCGACCAGGATCGACCTGCCGAACCCGTAGCCGCTGGCGGCAGGCAGCTGGACGAGCTGGGGGAACACCAGCGAGCTGGTGAGCATGCCGAACCCGAACACCAGCGACGCGGAGTTGGTCAGCAGGACCTGTCGGCGTCGGGAGATCCGCAGGTCCACCAGCGGATGGGCGGATCTCAGCTCCCACACCGCCCACGCGGGCAGCAGGACGGCGGCGGTGCCGAACAGGCCGAGGGTCAGCGGGTCCGTCCAGCCCCAGCTGCCCGCCTTGGTGAGCCCGAGGAGCAGGGCGAGCAGCGCCGCCGCCAGCACGACGGCGCCGACCAGGTCGAACCGGCCGCCCGGCGCGGGCGACTCGGGCACGAAGCGGAGCACCAGCCCGGCCACGATCACGGCCAGCCCCGCCGACACCCAGAAGACCGCGTGCCACGAGACGTGCTCGATGATCAGCGCCGCGAGCGGCAGCCCGAAGGCGCCCCCGACGCCCAGTGAGGCGCTCATCGACGCCGTGGCCCCGGGGAGCCGGGAGAGCGGGAGGTGGTCGCGCATCAGGCTGATCCCGAGCGGGATGACGCCGACCCCGAGCCCCTGCAGCGCGCGACCCACGATCAGGCCGCCCAGCCCGGTGCTGAGCGCGGCGACCGTGGACCCGATGGTCACCATGGCCAGGCAGAGCATCAGCATCCGGCGCTTGCCGAACATGTCCGCGAGCCTGCCCACCGTGGGTGTGGCGACAGCACCGGCGAGCAGCGTGGCCGTGACGGCCCAGGAGGCGTCCGCCGCGGACACCCCGAGCAGGGCTGGGAGCTGCGGGACGAGGGGGATGACCAGGGTCTGCTGCGTCGCCACCACGATGCCCGCGGTCGCCAGGACGGTGACGAGAGCCCGGCCCGGACGCCGGGTGGGCGCCTCGGGCAGCGTCGTCGTGCCGGGCAGGGTGACGGACACGGAGAACCCTCATTCAGTTGCCATACACAATCGTTGTTGATGGCAACCATACAGTCCGAACCCGACGAACCACGCCTCGGTGTGACCGATGCGAAACGCCCCCGCTCACCGGAGTGGGCGGGGGCGCGGTCGCGGTCGGCTCCTAGAAGGAGGCCTCGTCCAGCTCCATGAGCGCGTTGTCCGCCGCCTCGACGACCGCCTTGTCGGCGGTCAGCCGGGGCAGGACCTCGCGGGCGAAGAACCGGGCGACGCCGACCTTGCCCTCGTAGAAGGCCTTGTCCTTGGCGCTCACCTCGCCGGCGAGCGCGGTCTGCGCGACGTCCGCCTGTCGCAGCAGCAGCCACCCGATGAGCAGGTCGCCGACAGCCATCAGGAACCGGACGCTGTGCTGCCCGACCTTGTAGAGCTCGGTCGCGTCCTGCTGGGACGCGACCAGGTAGCCGGTCAGCGAACCGAGCATGCCCTGGACCGCGGCGAGCGCGGTGGCGAGGGACGCGCGCTCCTCCTTGAGGCGGCCGTTGCCGGTCTCGTTCTCCAGGAACTGCTGGATCTCCCCGGCGACGGTCATCAGCGCGGCGCCGTTGTTCCGCACGATCTTGCGGAAGAGCAGGTCCAGCGACTGGATCGCGGTGGTGCCCTCGTAGAGCGAGTCGATCTTCGAGTCCCGGATGTACTGCTCGATCGGGTAGTCCTGCAGGAAGCCGGAGCCGCCGAGGGTCTGCAGCGACTGGATCAGCTGCTCCGAGGCCCGCTCCGACCCCACGCCCTTGACGATCGGCAGCAGCAGGTCGTTGATCGCCTCCGCCTTCGCGTCCCCACCCTCGCGGATGCTGTCCTGCACGGTCCCGGTGTAGAGGTACAGCGCGCGCAGGCCCTCGGTGTAGGCCTTCTGCAGCATCAGCGAGCGGCGGACGTCCGGGTGGTGGGTGATCGTGACGCGCGGCGCGGTCTTGTCCGTCTGCCGGGTCAGGTCCGCGCCCTGCACGCGCTGCTTGGCGTACTCCAGCGCGTTGAGGTAGCCGGTGGACAGGGTGGCGATCGCCTTGGTGCCGACCATCATCCGGGCGTACTCGATGACCTGGAACATCTGCGCGATGCCGTCGTGCACCTCGCCGAGCAGCCAGCCCTTGGCCGGGACGCCGTGGGCGCCGAAGGTCAGCTCGCAGGTCGTGGAGACCTTGAGCCCCATCTTGTGCTCGACGTTCGTGACGAAGGCGCCGTTGCGCTCGCCCAGCGCGCCGGTCTCGGAGTCGAAGTGGAACTTCGGGACCAGGAACAGCGACAGGCCCTTGGTGCCGGGCCGCGGCTCCACGCCGGGTGCCTCGGGGCGGGCGAGCACCAGGTGCATGATGTTCTCGGTCATGTCCTGGTCGCCGGAGGTGATGAAGCGCTTCACGCCGTCCAGGTGCCAGGACCCGTCCTCCTGCAGGACCGCCTTGGTGCGGCCCGCGCCGACGTCCGACCCGGCGTCCGGCTCGGTGAGCACCATCGTGGCGCCCCAGCCCTTGTCGATCATCATCTCGGCCCAGCGCTGCTGCTCCGGGGTGCCGTTCTGGTGCACGATCGCGGCGAAGTTCGGGCCCGCCATGTACATGTACAGCGCGGGGTTGGCGCCGAGGATCAGCTCGGACGCGGCCCACTGCACCGACGGGGGCACGCCGAAGCCGCCCAGCTCGACGGGCAGGGACAGGCGGTACCACTCGCCGTCCCACAGGGCCTTGTAGGAGTCCTTGAAGGCCTGCGGCAGCGTGGCCGAGTGGGTGGTCGGATCGAACACCGGCGGGTTGCGGTCGGAGTCGACGAAGGACTCCGCGAGCGGGCCCGTGGAGAGGGTGTTCAGCTCGGCGAGGATGCCCTTCGCGGTGTCGAGGTCGACGCCCTCGAACACCCCGCGCCCCAGCTTCTCCTGGACGGAGAACACCTCGAACAGGTTGAACTCGAGGTCACGGACGTTGCTCTTGTAGTGGCCCATGGGCGGTTCTCCTTCCCTACTCACCGGTAGGACGAGGATATTACTCGTCGGTAACTTCGGCAACCACCTCATTCGATCGGGTTCAGATGTTGTGCACGGAGCGTGTGTGGCGAGAGGGTTGTGCGGGTCGGAAGTGACTCGTGTGAATCCGCCCGGGTGATCCGGACGAGTGGGGGGCCACCATGCGTCGACCGGACGTGACGCGGCGAGGGTTCGTGATCGGCGGGATCGCGGCGGGCTCGTTGCTGGCCGGGGCGGGGACCGCGTTCGCCCGGCCCGGCGCGGGGGCGGGCCGGGACGCGGCGGCGAACGCGGGCCGCCGGACCGCGGGCACGACGGCGCTCGAGGGCGGGCCGGACATCGTGGACTGTGCGGGCTGGGGGGCCCGCCCGAACAGCGACATCGTCCCGGTGTGGAACCAGCGGCCGGTGAAGATCCTGGTGCACCACACGGCGTCGGCGAACGTGCCGGAGACCGACCGGGCCGCCGCCGACCGCGTGGCGCGCTCGATCCAGAACTTCCACATGGACGCCCGCGGCTGGCTGGACACCGGGCAGCACTTCACGATCTCCCGCGGCGGGTTCGTGCTGGAGGGCAGGCACCGGTCGCTGGAGGTGCTGCGGGCCGGGCGGCAGCAGGTCGAGGGCGCGCACTGCACGGGGCAGAACGTCGTCGCCGTCGGGATCGAGAACGAGGGCACCTACATCGACCAGGACCCGCCCGGTGCGCTGTGGGACTCGCTGCGGGCGACCTGCGCGTACATCTGCGCGCAGTACGGGATCGCGCCGACCGAGCTGTACGGGCACCGCGACTTCAAGAACACGATCTGCCCGGGCGACCGGCTCTACGGCATGCTGCCGCGGCTGCGGTCCGAGGTCGCGGACGCGCTGAACCAGCGGCTCGAGGGCTCGGCCGAGAAGGCGAGCTGGCCACTGCTCCGCCAGGGGGACAGCGGCGAACAGGTGCTGGCCGCGCAGTACCTGCTGCGAGACGCCGGGGTCGCGGTGAAGACCGACGGCCGCTTCACCCCCGCGACCGCAGCCGCCCTCACCGAGTTCCAGGTCGCGACCGGCGCGGAGGACCCCAACGGCATCCTCGGCGGCGAGTCCTGGCCGGTCCTGGCCCGCACCGTGCAGCGCGGTGAGAGCGCGGACGCGGACCGCGCCGTCGACAGCCTGGCCGCGGGGAACACGGAGGCGCTCCCGGACACGGTGGACGCGCGAGCCTGGCAACGCCTCCTGGGCACCGCGGGCGCTCCCGCGGACACGAGCGTCGACCCCGAGGGCCCACCCCGCTGAACCCTGCTCGTCCGCACGTTTCGTGCTGTGAGCGCGGCGAGATCGGCGATTGCGTGCGCTCAGCGCTGCCTTCACCGCGCGGAGAGCACGAAACGTGCCATCTCGAGCTCGTCACTCTTTCCGGTTCAAGCCGTTGGACGAGTCGTCGCGGACGACCGTCGCCCACCCCGTGGGCCCTACTCTCGACCTCCGCGGTCGGGGGGCCGCGGAGGGGGTGTGGGGGCATGCGCGGGTCCACTGCGGACGTTCTGCCTGCGGCCGGGCCGCTGTTGGCTTCCCTGGCCGCCGAGCCCGAGGGACCGCTGCTGGTGGACATCGTGGGGCCGGCGGGCACCGGCAAGTCCACCACCGCGCGAGCCGTGGCGCGGATCTGGCCCACCGCCTCGGCGGACCCGGACGCGCCCTTCCCCCTGCTGGTCGACGACGCGCACCTGCTCCCCGACGCCGCGGTCGACCGGCTCCGTGAGCGCGCCGCCGAGCCGGGCGCCCGGATCGTCGTCACCCGGCGCCCGTGGCCGCGCGACGACGTGCTGGCCGCGCTCGGCGCGGTGCTGACCGAGACCCGCCCGCCGGTGCTGCTCGGCCCGCTGGACGTCGCCGCCGTCGCCGCCCGGCTGACCACCCTGCTCGGCGCGCGGCCCGCCCCCGCGCTCGCCGAGCACGTGCACGACCGCACCGCGGGGACCCCGCTGCTGGTGGACCGGATGGTCGCCGAGCTGGTCGAGAAGGCGGGGACGGCGCGGCTCACCGCGGACGTCGCGCCGCGGGTGCCGGTCCCGACCGGTCTGCTGGACCAGCTCGCCCACCGCCTCTGGGCGCTCGACGCCCGGGTCCGCGACCTGACCGTCGCCGTCGCCCTGGGCGCCCCGCTCGACGCCGAGGTCCTCGTCCCCCTGCTCGGCCTGCTCGACGCCGCAGGGTCCGGTGTGGACGAGGTCGACGAGCTCGTGGCCGAGGCCCGGTCCGCGGGTGCGCTGACCCCCCGCGGCGGTCCGCCGCCGCTGGTCACGGCCGCGGTGCTGCGGCACGTCCCGGAGGCCCGCAGGCTCGAGGTGCGCCGGGCGCTCGCCGAGATCGAGCTGGACCGCGGCGGGTCCGTGCTGACCGTCGCGCGCGGGCTGCTGGACACCGGAGCGACGGGCGCGCGCGTCGCCGGGGTCTTCACCGCCGCGGCGGCCGAGCAGGCGCGGACCGGCGCCGACGCCGGGCCCTTCCTCGCCGCCGCGGTGGCCGCGGGAGCCCCGGCCCTGGACGTCGCCGCCCGGCGGGCCGAGGCGGCCCTGCGCGCGGGCAGGCTGGACGACGCGCTGACCCACGCCGACGAGGTCCTCTCCGCGGCCGACCGGGTGGACCTGGACGAGGCCGTCCGGGCGGGCACGGTGGCCGCCGCGGTCCTGGCCCACCGCGGCCTGCTGGCCCGCAGCGCCGATCTCTACCGCTGGCTCGGCGAGCTCGGCGCGGGCGGCGCCGTCGCCGTCCCGACGCTGGTCGGGACGGGTGCCCTCGCCGAGGCCCGACGCCTGGTGGCGGGCCCCCGCGACCCGGCACGACCCGACGCGTCCCCCCAGGACGAGCGCGACCGCGACCCCCGACCCGGCCTCGCCGAGGCGGTGCTGCGGACGCTGCCGTTCCGCCCGCCCACCCTGCTCGCGGGCGCCGAGGACCTGGTGGCGGAAGGGATCCTGGACTCGGTGCTGGGCTCCCCCACCCGCGCGGTCTCCCGACTCACCCGCGCCGCGTCACTGCTGGAGTCCTCGCCGCGGGCGGCCCTGCTGCCGGACACCCCGGCCGCGCTCGCCGCCCTGGTCGCGGTGCAGACCGGGGAGCTCGAGGTGGCCCGCTCGGTGCTCGACCGCGCGGTGGCGACCGACCTGGGCGGGCCCGCCGCCGCGGTCCGGCACCGGTTGCTGCTGGGGTGGATGGCGTTGCACCGCGGCTCCTTCGCGAGCGCGCGCGGGCACCTCGCCGCCACCGCCGACACCCCGCTCGAACCCCGGGACGAGCTGCTCGCCGCCGCCCTGGACGTCGCGATCGCCCGGCGGGACGGGGACCTCGCGGCGCTGCTGCCGCTGTGGGGGCGGGCGCGGGAGGCGATCGTCCGGCAGCCGGTGGACCTGTTCGTGCTGCAGCCGCTCGGCGAGCTGGCCATCGCGGCGACCCGGCTGCGCGAGCCCGCCTGGGTCCGCCCGCACCTCGACGAGGCCGCCGCCCTGCTGCAGCGGCTCGGGTCACCCGCGCTGTGGTCCGCGCCGCTGCACTGGGCACTGCTGCACGCGGCGATGCTCGCCGACGACGGCGACGCCGCGATGATCCACGCGGACGCGCTCCGCGGAGCGGCGGGCGGGAGCCGGTTCGCCGAGGCCATGGCCACCGCCGCGCCGCACTGGGTGGCGCTGATGGACGGCCGGGTCGATCCCGTCGGGGTCGAGGCCGCCGCGCGCGGGCTGCACGCCGTCGGCCTGTCGTGGGACGGCAGCAAGCTGGCCGGGCAGGCCGCCATCCGCACCGGCGACCGGCGGGCGATGAGCGCGCTGCTGACCTGCGCGCGCACCCTGCACGCCCCCGCCCAGAAGACCCCGCCGCAGAAGACCCCGCCGCAGAAGTCCCCGCTGCAGAGGACCCCGCCGCAGACGGCCCTGCCCCGGAGCGCCCCGACGGCCGAACCCGAACCGGGTGAGCCGACCGACGGCACCCTCTCCGAGCGGGAGCGCGAGGTCGCGGCCCTGGTCCTGGAGGGCCTGACCTACAAGCAGATCGGCGAGCGGCTGTTCATCAGCGCGAAGACCGTGGAGCACCACGTCGCGCGGATGCGCCAGCGCCTGGGCGCGCAGAGCCGCGGTGAGCTGTTCACCCTGCTCCGTCGCGTCACCTGACCGACAGCCGCGCGACCAGACCCTCCGCCGACCGGACCACGACCCGCGCGGCGTCCGCCGTCGCGCGGCTGGACAGCGGGCTCTCGGCCCGCCGTTGCCACCGGACGACGGCGGCGTGCGCGGCCGCGCGCAGCTCCTCGACCGGAGCCTCCCCGTCCAGCCCGAGCCGCAGGGCCGCTGCGCTGCCGTCGCCGCCGAGTAGCCGCTCGGCCTCGGGCAGGGCGTCCGCGGGGAACCGGACCGTGCCCGCGCGCAGGGCGGACAGCGTCCGCAGCTCGACGAACTCGTGGGCGCCCGCGAGGATCCGCTCCCGTTCCGCGACCAGCGGCTGCGAACCGGGCCGCGAGTCGCGCTGCAGCACCCGGTCGAGCGCGAGCAGCGCGGAGCGGGACTTCAGCAGCTCCCGCCGCTCGGCGAACTGGGTGGCCAGCACCGCCCGCAGCTCGTCCAGCCCGCTGTGGCGGACCAGCTCCCGGGACAGCTCCGACGGGTCGCTCGTCCCCCGCCGGATCAGCTCCGTGGCCAGCCGGACCCCGAACAGCCCGAACCGCTCCACCAGCGCCGCCCGCACCGCGGGCTCCGGCGCACCCTCGGCGGGCCGGGTGCCGAAGCGGTCCGCCGACAGCAGCAGCCGGTCCAGCTCGGCCTGGGGCATCGCGGCCAGCCGGAGGAGCGCGGCGTGCTCGTCCTGGCGCATCGTGCGGCCGGTCTGGGCGAGCAGTCCCGCCACCGGGACGACGGTCTGGCACAGCCCGCGCAGGGTCGGGTCCGCGCGGTACCGGCGGGCGATCCGCCCGGCCGAGCCCAGCGCGTCCAGCCGCCCGACGCCGATCTCGTCCGCCCGCGACAGCACCGCCACGGTCGTGACCGGGGTGGCCCGCGCGACGTCGGTGTCCCGGAAGGACTCGAGGAACCGCACGTCGGAGCCGTGCAGGTGGCGCATCAGGTAGACCACGGCGTCCGCGGGCGAGGGCTCGTCCTCCGGGGTGAGGAACGCGCCCGCCCGGGCCGCGGTGTCCGCGGTGAGCGACGCGATGCCGGGGGTGTCGATCAGCGTGGTGCCGCGCAGGTACCCCGACGGCCAGTCCACGACCAGCCGGTCCACGTCCGCCGCGGGCATGCCCAGGTCCAGCTGCAGGGCGCCCTGCCTGCGCGCGAGGGTGAGTGGGCGCGGGGACCCGGCGCGGGGGAACAACCGCACCCGCGGGGCCGCGGCGTCCTGGTACCAGGTCACCACGCGGGTGCACTCGCCCGCGTCCGTGGGTGCGATCTCCTCGCCGACCAGGGCGTTGAGCAGCGTGGACTTGCCCGCCTTGACCTTGCCCGCGAACGCGACCCGCAATGGTTCGTCGAACCGGGCGAGATGGGTCTGCAGCCAGCCGACCGCCTGCGGGTCGTCCCCGTAGACCGTCACCGCCCGCCGCAGGAGCGCGCGCACGTCCGCCCCGAGCGTGCTCATGAACCCGCCACCAGCGCGTCCGCCTTCGCCCCCAGCGCCCGGACCCGGCCCAGCTCGGCCTCCAGGTCGGCGATCCGCTTGGACCGGTCGCTCGCGGCCGTCGCGACCGCGTTCTGCGCCGCGGCGACCGACGCGGCCAGCGACCGCGACAGCTCCTCGGCGAGCACCGTGAAGTGGTCGCGGAGCTGGCGCTGGGCGCGGCGCAGGGTGTCCCGGGAGTCCTTGCCGACCTGGAAGGTGACCTCGTCGATGTGCCTGCGCACCGCCGTCTTCGCCTCGGCGCGGCGGCGGTCGCGGATGCGCCGGTGCTCGTCCCGGACGGTCTTGCCGCCGAATAGCAGGCCCGCCGCGATCGACACGGGGTTGAGCAGCGCCAACCCCACGAAGCTCGTCGCCAGGCCGATCATCAGCACACCGCCGTACCCGCCGCGCATCCCGACGAACAGCCGCTGGCCCATCCCGAACCGCTCGCCGTCCGGCTTCTCCAGCGGGTCGACGGTGCCCGACAGCCTGCCGCCGTCGATCCGGATGTCGGGGATGGCCGCGTCGGCGCCCTCGGCGAAGTGCTCGGCGACCTGCTCGGCCAGCCAGCGGGCGCGCTGCGCCGTCCACACGTAGTTGGCCGAAGTGGCCTGGCTGACCTGGGTGTGCAGCCACTCGGCGAACTGGTCCCAGATCGTGCTGGGGTCGGCGTCGTCGAGGAGCTGCTCGGCCTCGCGGGTCACCGCGCGCAGCCGGTCCCGCAGGTCGTACTCGATGTCCGAGATCAGGTCGGCGACGCCGTCGTTGAGCGTGATCTGCCAACGCGCCGAGCGCTGGCGCAGCTCGTCCGCGCGCTCCTTGGCCCCGGTCAGCTCGGTGACCAGCGCCTCGGCGTTCGCGGGGTCCTTGAGCCCGGCCAGCTCCGCGGAGAACCCGGCGGCCAGCTGCTCGGCCACCGCCTTGACGTCCTGGCTGGTCGAGCGGCGGTCCAGGTCGTCAGCCCTGGCCACGACCCGGCGCAGCAGGAACCCGATGAGCGGGGCGAACCCGGACTCCGCCAGCAGCTCCGCGTCGTTGGTCGCGGCCCCCGCCAACCGCAGCTCGGACGACACGGCGAAGATCTCCGCGTCCACCCCGGCCCTGGCCAGGTGGGCCTGGTCCAGCTCGACGATCCGCCGCCAGTGCGGGTACAGGTCGGTCTTGGTCACCACGGCCCCGACGGTGGGGCACAGCTCCATCGCCGTGCGCAGGAAGTCCAGCTCGGGGGCCGTGTACTCCTGGGCGGCGTCGGACACGAGCAGCACCGCGTCGGCCGTGGGCAGGGCGGCGGTGGTGGCCGCGCCGTGCGCGGAGCCGAGCCCGCCGACGCCCGGGGTGTCGACGAGCACGAGCCCGCCGGCGAGCAGGCTGCGCGGCAGGGTGACCTCGGCCCGCAGCAGGTGGTCGCGGGATTCGCCACCGGTCTCGGAGACGTGGTCCACCAGCAGCTCGGTGGGGACCTCGGTGCGTTCCTCGGTGCCCTCGCGGTCGTGCACGAGCGCGGCGGACGCCGCGGGCCCGTGCCGCACCTCGGTGGGCACGGCGGTGGCGATGTCGTCGTCCACGGGGCACACCGCGGCGTTGACCAGGGCGTTCACCAGCTTGGACTTGCCCTGCTTGAACTCCCCGACGACGAGCACGCGCACACTGGGATCCGCCAGCCGCGCCTTCGCCGCCTGCAGCCGGACCCCGAGATCGGGTCGCTCGTAGGCCTCGGTCGCGGTCAGCGCGAGCTCGACGAGCTCGGACGCTGCGGGAACCGCCATCGTCGCCCCCTCTCCGGCCGGACTCCCCCCGGGCCGGGTCCATCCTGCCCCTCCCCACAGCGACGGCCCCACCACCCCCTGTGAGGGGTGGTGGGGCCGTCGTGGGCCGGAGGGGTCAGCCCACGGCCACGTCGTTGTGGCTGCCGAGGTCGGTGTGGTTGTACGAGTCCGCCGTGTCGGTCGAGTGGTCGTCCGTGCTGACCGACGTGTCCGTGGACGTCGTGTCGTTGAACGAGTCCTCGGTCGTGGTGGTCGTCGTGGTGGAGGCGTGGTCCTCGTTGTAGGAGTCCGTCGTGCTGTCCACACCGGACGCCGCACCGCCGACCGCCAGCGCGCCGCCGTGGTCGACGGTGACGTGGTCGAGGGTCGCGCTGTTCGCGTCGCCGGAGCCGTAGGCCACGGTGTTGTCGTCGCCCGCGAGGCTGCCGTCGCCCACCGCGTTGCCGTTGCCGGTGGTGACCGTCGAGTCCGAGATGTCGTCGCCCGCGGCCACCGCGCCGTCGCCGGAGGCGACCACGGTGTCGTTGTCGATGGTCTGGTTGACGTCGCCGCCTGCGTGGATGACCTGGTGGACCGAGTTGTCGACGTTCGTGTCGCGGTCGTCGATCCAGTTGTTGGTGACGATCGTCTGCAGGTACTTCACGGCCGACTCGTGGTCGTGGCCGTGGTCCGGCGCGGGCGGCGGCGGGGTCTGGTGGTGGTGCTCGCCGCCGCCGTGGTGCGGCTTCGGGGCGTGCTGGTCGGCGACCAGGACGGCCGCGTCGTGCACCTGCTCGGGGGTGACGGCGGTGATGCCGCAGGTCGCGAGGAACGACTGGGGGTCGGCCTGGAACTCCGCGGCGGCCTTCGGGTCGCTCAGCAGGCTCAGCAGCAGCTGGATGAGGGAGGTGGGGGTGTCCATGTCAGTGGTCTCCGGATCGTGGGGGGAGCGTCAGGCGTCGACGTCGACGGTGTTGTGGCTGAGGACGTGGTCCTCGTTGCCGACGTTGGTGTTCGTCTCCGAGTGGTCGTCCTGGTGGTACTCGTAGGACGTGTCGGTGTCGGTGTTGAACGAGTCCGTCGTGGTCGTCGTGGTGTCGACGGTGGTCGTCGTGGTGTTGCCCGAGTTCACCGTGTAGTGGTTGCCGGTGGCCGCGCCGCCGATGGAGAGCGCGCCGCCCTCGGAGACGGTGGTGTCGGAGATCGAGGCCGAGGTGGCGTCGCCCGAGCCGAAGGCCACGGTGTTGCCGTCGCCCGCCAGGCTGCCCTCGCCGATCGCGTTGCCGTCGCCCGTGGTGACGGTCGAGTCGTCGATGTCGCCGCCCGCGGCCACCGCGCCGTCGCCGGTGGCGGCGGTGGTGGTCGAGGTGAGGACCTGGTTCACGTCGCCGTCGGCGTGGATGACCTGGTCGACCGGCGAGCCCAGCAGCGTGTCGCCGTCCTGGACCTCGGTGTTGGTCACGTAGGTCTGGATGTACTCGACGGCGCTGGGGGCGTGGTGGGCGCCCTCCGAGTGCGCGGCCTCGTGGTGCGGGAAGGCGGGCGCAGGCGGGACGACGATCGTGTTGCCGCCGGTGCTGACGTCCGAGTCGCCGAAGTCGACGGTCTGGTTGTCCTGCACCAGGACCAGCGCGTCGTGCACGTCGGCGGCGCTGAGGTCCTCGAGGCCCGCGGCCTTCAGGGTGCCGTACGGGTCCTTGGCGAAGTCCTGCTGGAGCTTCAGGTCGGCCTGGTCGTCGCCGAAGAGGGAGAGGAGGAACTCGAGCAGCGTCATGGTGATCGTCTCCGAGAGTGTGGGTGGCTCGGCCGGATCCGTCCGGCCTGGCGATGAGACGAAAGCTAGGCGGCCCCGGGCCCGGGGCCATCGGGGATCGGACGACATCCCCCATGGGGTGATTAGGGGATCGGGGGGCGGCCGGATCGGGGGTCTTCGGGTGCTCCACCCGGGGTATCACCCATTCGTGTCCACTAGGCCTAGGAGACGATAACGCCGCGCGGACCAGCGGCGATGACCGTAGGTGCACACGTGGTTGCACATGACGGCGGCGCAGCCGGACTTCGGGGGGAGCGATGGCCTACCAGCTCGGGATCGACCTGGGCACGACCTACAGCGCGGCGGCGGTCAGCCGCTCCGTGGGGGCGGGCTGGACGGCGCCCGAGATGGTCGCGCTCTCCGACCGCCGCACGGACGTGCCGTCGGTGCTGTTCGTCGCCCCGGACGGCGAGATCGTCGTCGGGGAGGCAGCCGAGCGGCGGGCCGTGACCGACCCGGACCGCGTGGTCCGCGAGTTCAAGCGGCGCCTCGGCGACCCCACGCCGGTCGTCGTCGGGGGGCGCCCGTTCCTCCCCGAGGAGCTCTGCGCCCGGCTGGTCCGGTGGATCGTCGACCACGTCGCGGCGCAGGAGGGCGGCCCCGCCGACCGGATCGCGCTGACCCACCCGGCCTCGTGGGGCGACCACAAGATGGAGCTGCTCGCCGAGGCGTTGGAGTCCCACGGGCTCACCGTGACCTTCCTGGCGGAGCCGCAGGCCGCCGCGCTGCACTACGCCGCAGGCGAGCGGCTCGCGCCCGGCTCCACCATCGCCGTCTACGACCTGGGCGGGGGCACGTTCGACGCCGCCGTGGTGCGCAAGGGCGAGCACGGCCGGTTCGCGCTGCAGGGCAGGCCCGAGGGGCTGGACCGGCTGGGTGGCGTGGACTTCGACCAGGTCGTGTTCGACCACGTCCTGGCCGGTCTGCCGGAGGTGTTCGACGAGCTGGACGACTCCGATCCCGCGGTGCTCGCGGCCGTCGCCCGGCTGCGGCGGGACTGCACCGAGGCCAAGGAGGCGCTCTCCTCGGACACCGAGGCGAGTGTGCCGGTCCTGCTGCCCGGGGTCCGGAAGACCGTCCGGCTGCACCGCAGTGAGTTCTCCGCGGCCATCCGGGACCGGGTGGAGGAGACCGTGGAGACGCTGCGCCGCGCGGTCGCGTCCGCCGGGCTGACCCCCACCGCGCTGGACGCCGTGCTGCTGGTCGGCGGGTCCTCGCGGGTCCCGCTGGTCGGCCAGCTGGTGTCCGAGGAGCTCGGCCGCCCGGTCACCGTCGACACCGACCCCACGCACGCGATCGCGAAGGGCGCGGCCCTGGCCGTCTGCCCGGTGACCGTCGGCCCGGACACCCCCGCCTCCCCCGTCGCCGGGATCCCGGCCCTGGTGGGCATGTCGGCCGCGACCACCACCCTCGACCGGCCCGCGGGCCCCGCCCGCGCGGCAGCCGTGTCGGGCTCCGGGACCCGGACGATTCCCCGGCCGGAGGCCGCCGAGGCCGGACCGGGCCCGTTCGACGGCTGGGCCCGCGGCGCCCCCGCGCGCCCCGAGGTCGGGTCCACCCCGGACTGGGAGTACGACCCCGAGCCTCCCACGAAGCGCCGGGCAGGCCTGATGGTCGGGGTCGGCGGCGGCGTCGCTGCGCTGGCGGTGCTCGGCGCGGTGCTGCTGTGGCCCTCCGCCGAGCCCGCCGTGACCAGCGGTGTCGGCGGGCTGTCCGTCGTCTCGCCGCCCGCCGCGACGACCACCACGGAGATCCCCGCGCCCCCGCCGGTCGTCGAGGCACCGCCGCCGGCGGCCGAGCCGGGGTCGACCGGCGGAGCGGCTCGATCGGGGTCGGGCACGACACCGGGTCAGAGCGCCCGCACCACCCGTCCGACCACCCGCGCGGTCACCCCGGCCAAGCCCGTGGTCCCGCCCGCGAACCCGGCTCCCGCCCCGGCACCCGCCGGACCGGCGTCCCCGCCCGCGAACCCCGCACCGGTCCCGGACCAGCCCGCCCCGGGAACGGGCACGCCCCCCGGCGACCCGGCCCCCGGCCCGGGAACCGGTACCGGCACGGGCACCGGCACCGGCACCGGTACGGACACGGGAACCGGTACGGGCACCGGAACAGGCACCGGCGGGGGTGCCCCCGCCACCGACGGAGCCCCGTCCGTGCCGCCCAGCAGCGTCTCCGGCTGACCCCCGCGCGAAGCCTCCGAGGAGGACGTGTCGTGCTCCGTCACCCGGTCCGGGTCTCGGTTGCGTCTCGGGTCCGCGGGGCCCCGTGACGCGCGGGAGGGGTCCGTCGATAGTCGGTGGGGAGCGACGCGTGCGGCGTCGCCCGGAGTGTGAACGGGAGGACACGCGGTGGCGCGGTCGGCAGCATGGGTGATCGGTCTCGAGATCGCGGCGTTGGGCCTCGCGTATCTCGGTTTCGGCTGGCCGGTGCTCCTGGTCGGGATCCCGGTCCTGTTCGCGACCGCCCTGGTGCTCCTCGCGGTCACGCTGTCGGAGCGGCCCCGCAGGCGGCTCGCCGAGGCCCGCGCCGCCCGGTACGAGGTGCCCGCCGTGCCCGGCGGTCTGATGAGCGGCTTCTTCGAGGTCCCGGCCCCGCGCGAGGCCGGCGCCTGGACCGAGCTGGACACCCGGGACGGGGACCGCACCCGAGCGTGATCGCCCACCCCGTGCCACGGTGGTGCCGTGGCCCGAGGTGATCCCGAGTGCTGACCGGGCTGCTGTTCGCCCTGGCGGCCATGGTCGGCAACGCCGGCGCCGGGCTGTTGCAGTCGGCCGCGGCGAACGACATCCGGTCCCGGCACCATCTGGCCCTGCGGCCGCTGTACCTGCTCGGCCTGGTCGTGGACGCGCTGGCGTGGGTGTGCACGGTCGTCGCCCTGCGGAACCTGCCCGTCTTCGCGGTGCAGGCGATCCTCGGCGGGGCGATCGCGCTGACCGCCGTCGCGAGCTGGGCGCTCTACGGGGTGCGGCTGCGGATCCGGGACCGGCTCGCGGTGGCGGCCTGTGTACTGGGACTCGCGACGATCGCGGCCAGCGCCGCGGACGAGGCCCCGGAGCCCCTCTCCGGGATCGCGGTGCTGGTGCTCGGCTCCGGGGTCGCCGCGCTGGCCGTGGCCGCGATCGCGGTGTGGCGCCTCGCCGCGGCGTGGCCGCTGTCGCTGATCGCGGGCCTGGGCTTCGGCGGGACCTCGCTGGCGGTGCGGGCCGTGCAGGTGCCGCCGGGATCCGGCCTCGACGTGGTCGGACTGGCCACCCAGCCCGCCACCTACCTGATCGTGGTCTTCTGGGTCATCGGGATCACCACCTACTCCCGCGCCCTGGTCATCGGCAGCCTGGCGAGCGTCACCGCCGTGTTCGCGACGACCGAGGTCCTGGCCCCCGGCCTCGTCGGGATCGTGCTCCTCGGCGACCGGATCCGGGAGGGCTGGTGGATCCCCTTCGGCGCGGGCCTGGTGCTGGCGGTGGTGGGGGTCGTCGTGTTGGCGACGGCGCCGGTCCCGCGGCCCGGCCAGCGCCGCCGCCGCAGGCACGTCCGCTGATCCGGTCCGCCCGAGACGGGCGCGGGGCCTCGCCGGATCGACCGGGAGCGGCTGACCGAGCTCATCGGGGAGGCGTGGCGGCTGAGGGCGCCGTCGGCGCTGCGAAGTGCGCGCGCACGGCGGGACGGGTGACCGCCCACAGCAACGCCACCAGCACGACGGCCTGCACGGCCTGCTCGACCTCCACCCAGACCGGGTACTGGCCCGTCGACAGCAGGTAGGCGATCCCGAGCAGGCTGACCACCGAGATGATCAGCACCCGGACGAACGCCCGCCGGTGACCGGCCCGGATCCGCCGCAGTAGCACGACGTAGACCAGGCCGATCACCACCACGCCCCCGACCCGGCTCCAGAGGCCGATGCTCAGGGCCTCGCGGTCGGCCCCCGCGCCGATGTGGGCCGCCTGGTAGTCCAGCAGCACGCTGTGGAAGATCAGGAACAGCAGGGCGAGCAGCGCGCTGAGTCCCAGGTTGACCAGCAGCAACGTGGTCACGCGGCGCAGCTCGGGCGGGGCGGTCTTCTCAGTCATGGACCCACCTTCGCGCCGCCGGGCCGCTGCGCCCCGGACCGCTCGTCACGATCGACGGATGACAGATGTCAGGCCCGGTGGGCCTGCGCCTCGCCGTGGGCGTCGAGCATCTCGTTCAGCCTCGCCGCGGCGTGCAGCATGGCCCGGGCCCGACGGTCGTGGGCCGCGCGCCGTTCCTCGATCGCCTCGCGCAGCGCCTCGGGGCCACCGGTGCGGTGCAGGGCGTCGAGGACCGGGCGGATCCGGGGCAGCGGGTAGTGACCCTGGCGCAGCAGCCGCACGATCCGCGCGTCCCGGATGTCGACGGCGCCGTACCGCCGCTCGCCGCGCTCCCGCACGGGCTCCAGCAGCCCGGCGGTCTCCCACACCCGCAACGCGGAGGGCCGTACCCCCAGCGACCGTGCCAGCTCGCCGATGCTCAGCGGCGCCCCGGTCGGGGCCCGCGGCACGGCGCGGGCCAGGGCGTCCAGGGCCGCGGCGAGCTCGTCGGTCTCGCGGCGTTGGGCGTCGAGGTCGGCGTGGGAGGCGTCGAGCAGGCGCAGCGCCTCGGCGACCCGCCCCGCGAGCACGTGCCGGACCAGCTCGGCGGCCACCGGGATCCCGTGCGCGGCCGCGAGCGCGCGGTAGGCGAGCAGCGCCCGGACGTGCTCGGGTCCGTAGGTCCGGTACCCGGACGCGGTCCGCGGCGTGGGCGGCAGGAGGCCGGCGGCCTCGTGGTTGCGCACCTGCTGCGTCGAGATCCCCGCGGCCCGGGCGAGGTCGATCGGACGCACCCGCCGACCTTAGGGCTCTCTGAGATCCGGGGGGAACGGCGCGCGCCGAGCCGGCGTTCCCCGAGCATGAACGCCATCGCCTTCGACCCGGCCGAGCTCGACGTCGTCTTCGCGAGGTCCCTCCGGGACACCGAACGGATCGGCGTGGAGCGGCTGCTGCTCACCTTCGACCCGTCGGCCGAGGCCACCCTGCGCGGTCTCGCGGCCCGGGTGCCGTTCGCGATCGACGTCCGCCAGGAGGACGGCCAGCTGCTCGCCGAGCTGTCCCTGCCCGCCGACCTCGTGGACGAGGTGGTGCTCCGGGCCGAGACGGCCGACCTGCGAGCCCTGCGCTGGTTGCGCGCGCTGCCCGCCGCCTGACCCGCGTCGGTCAGTCGCCCATCTGGTTGTTGCCGGTGACCAGCATGTGGGCGAGCGCGGCCCGGGTCGCGGCGTCCATCGTGCCGGTCCGCGGCAGGTGGGCGTCGCGCTGCAGGTAGGTGATCGCCTGGGTGGTCCGGGTGTTCATGAAGCCGGTGACCGGGCCCTCGTAGTAGTCGAGCTGCCCCAGCTCCTTCTGCAGGGTCTCGATCGCGGCGGACGGCGTGGCGGGCGGCGGCGTGACGTGCCCGCCGGAGCCGCCGCCGTGGGCGGGGGTGGCCGCGTGCCCCCCGCCCGTCGCGGGCGTGACCGCACTGGTGCCGGTCTGCGGCGCCGGGGTGGCGTCCCCCGGCCCGCTCAGCCCGTAGATGATCCCGGCGGTGAGGCCGACGGCGGCCAGGACCGCGCCGACCGTGATCGCGATGGCGCGTCCGGCGGTGGACCCCGTCGTCGGGGTCGGGTCCTCCAGCCGGTAGCTGCGGCCGCGGGGCTGGGCGACGGGGCCGGGGTACGGGACGGCGTCGGAACATGCGGCGTCGGCGGCGTGCCGCGGGCCGGTGTTCCGGCGGGGGTCGTCGTCCCAGGCGGCGGAGCGGGTGATCGTGTCGGTGGTGCTCATCTCGGGTGCCTCCCGGGTCTGTCGCCCGGTCCCTCCGGGCTGAGACAGACGATGCGCCCGGCCGCTGCAACGCTGCTCCAACGCGTGCTCCAACGCCCGGAACTGTCGGTGCCGGTGGGCATCATGCGGACCATGACCGCTCTGACCGTCGCCAGCGTGAACGTGGACTCGCTCGATCCCGAGCGGCTCGCCGCGTTCTGGGCCGCCGCCACCGGTGGCTCGATCACCGGGAAGCACGAGGACTTCGTGTTCGTGTCCCCGCCCGAGGAGGGCGGCGTGATGCTGTTCTTCCAGCGTGTGGACCGCAAGGAACCCGGCCGCAACACCCTCCACCTGGACTTCGGCGTGCCGGAGGGGGAGCGGGAGAGCGAGGTCCGCAGGCTGGAGGGGCTCGGCGCGGAGCGCCAGTGGGAGGTCGTGGGCGAGGTGCCGTGGGTGGACTGGACCACGATGACCGATCCCGAGGGCAACCTCTTCTGCGTCGGATCGAAGCCGGAGGGGAAGTGAGACCGCCGCGGCGGTGTTGAACCGGTCATGACCGCACTGGAGCTCGGCTGGGTCCCCGCCGACGCCTGCACGCTCCCCACCGCCGCGCAGTCGTTGCGGCCGGCCGAGCTCGACGAGGTCTTCGCCGCCGCGCTCCGGGCGGTGGAACGGATCGCGCCGGACCGGCTCCTGCTCAGCTTCGCCCCCGCGGCCGAGGCGCAGCTACGGGAGTTGCTGGTCCGCGAAACCGCCTGCTGCAGCTTCTTCGCCTTCCAGGTCACCCCGGCGGACGGGGAGCTCCTCGTCGAGGTGGGTGTGCCGCTCGAGCGCATCGACGTGCTGGACGGCCTCGCCGTGCGGGCCGCGGAGCAGCGCGCCCGCTGCCGCTGAATTCCTTGACGGGTATATACCGCTTCCGGTATCTATGGGTGCGTGCCCACCCCGTTCGAGGTCCTGGCCCTCCCGCTCCGGCGCGAGATCCTGGACCGCCTGCGCGCAGGCCCCCGGCTGGTCGGTGAGCTGGCCTGCGAGCTGGGGGTGGCGCAGCCGATCCTGTCCAAGCAGCTGAAGATCCTGCGGGACACCGGGTTCGTCGAGGTCCACGCCGAGGCGCAGCGCCGCCGGTACGCCCTGCGGCCGGAACCCCTGGCCGCGGTCGCGGACTGGTTGGAGCCCTACCGCTGGCTCTGGGAGCGGCAGCTGGACCGCCTGGGTGAGCACCTCGACGCCATGCCGGACGACTCGGAGGACCCGTCATGACCGACACCCTGGGCACCACGGGCGGCCGCCCGAGCGTCCGGATCGAACGCCGGTACCCGCACCCGATCGAGAAGGTGTGGCGGGCGGTCACCGAGCCGGAGCACCTGAGCAGCTGGTTCCCCAGCCCCGTCGAGCTGGAGCTGCGGCCGGGCGGGCCCATGCGCTTCGCGGCGTTCGCGGAGGGCGAGGGCGGGACCGGGCGGGTGACGACCGTCGAGCCGCCCCACCGCTTCGAGTTCCGCTGGGGCGCCGAGGAGATCCGGATCGAGCTGTCGGAGTCCGGCGCGGAGACCGTCGTCGTCCTCACCCACGTGTTCGACGACCGTCCCCTCGGGGCGAGCCTGGCCGCGGGCTGGGGTGCGTGCCTGGCCGGGTTGGCGGCCGTCGTCGCCGGGGAGCCGCTGCCCGCGCCGAGCCGGGAGATCGACCGGCACGAGGAGCTGGTCCGGCTGCTCGGCCTGGACCAGCCGGTCCTCACCGAGGCGGACGGGCAGTGGACGGCGACCTTCGACCGCCAGCTGACCTGCCCCGCGGACGTCGCGTGGCGGCTGTTCCTCGGCCGCGCCGAGGCCCCGGCGACGGGTGCGGAGCTCCGGCCCGCCGGGGCGCCCGGGGGCGTCCTGGGCACCGTCACCGCGGTCGAGGCCGAGCGTCTGCTGGCGTTCGACGTCGCCGCGGGGGAACCGGGTGACCGCGTCCGCGTCGAGCTGGTCGCGGGGAGCGGCCACGGTGCGCGGCTGGTCCTGACGGTCCAGGGCGCCGATCCGGCCGAGCGCACGGCCGCCGTCGAGCGGTGGGGCGAGGGTGCGGTGGAGCACATCGCCCGGCAGGCGGCCCGCTGGGCGCACACCGAGGAGGGTGCCGGTGTGAGCGCTCTGTGACACGGGGCTGACGCCGGGGCAACGTCCCCTTCCTACCGTCACCCGCGTGGGTAGCGTGCGAACCGTCTGTTCCTACTGCGGCGTCGGCTGCGGGATGGTCCTCGACGTCGCCGACGGCCGGATCGTCAAGCTCCGCGGCGACACCGAGCACCCGGCGAACTTCGGCAGGCTGTGCACGAAGGGCGCCAACAGCGCCGAGATGCTCACCGCCGAGGGTCGCCTGGGCACCGCGCTGACCCGGCCCGAACGGGGCGCCGAGGCGCGTCCCACCCCCGTCGACCAGGCGATCTCGTTCACCGCGCGGCGGCTGCGCGCGATCCTGGACGAGCACGGCCCGGACGCGCTGTCGCTCTACGTCTCCGGCCAGATGACCCTCGAGGCCCAGTACCTGGCCACGAAGCTCGCGAAGGGCTTCTGGCGCACGAAGTGGATCGAGTCCAACTCGCGGCTGTGCATGGCCAGCGCAGGCACCGGCTACAAGCAGTCGCTCGGATCGGACGGCCCACCCGGCTCGTACGCGGACTTCGACACCGCGGACCTCTTCCTCGTCACCGGCGCGAACATGGCGGACTGCCACCCGATCCTGTTCCTGCGCATGATGGACCGGGTCAAGCAGGGCGCGACGCTGATCGTCGTCGACCCTCGGCGCACGGCCACGGCGGACAAGGCGGACCTGTTCCTCCAGATCCGGCCCGGCACGGATCTGGCACTGCTCAACGGCCTGCTCCACCTGCTGCTCCCGCACGTGGACGAGGAGTTCATCGCCGCGCGCACCGAGGGCTGGGAGGCGATGCCGGAGTTCCTCGCCGACTACGACCCGGCGTCGGTCGCGTCGATCACGGGCGTCCCGGAAGCCGACCTGCGCCGCGCGGCCGAGCTGATCGCGGGCGCCGAGAACTGGATGAGCTGCTGGACCATGGGGCTCAACCAGTCCACACACGGCACCTGGAACACGAACTCGCTGGTCAACCTGCACCTCGCCACCGGCGCGATCTGCAAGCCGGGGTCCGGCCCGTTCTCCCTGACCGGCCAGCCGAACGCCATGGGCGGCCGCGAGATGGGGTACATGGGGCCCGGCCTGCCCGGCCAGCGGGCCGTGCTGTCGGAGGCGGACCGCGCCTTCGTCGAGCGGCTGTGGAAGATCCCCGAGGGCACCATCCGGCCGGACGTCGACACCGGCACCATCGCCATGTTCGACCGGATGGCCGAGGGCGAGATCAAGGCCTGCTGGATCGTCTGCACCAACCCGGTGGCGAGCGTGGGGAACCGCGGGCGGGTCATCGAGGCCCTGGAGCGGGCCGAGTTCGTCGTCGCGCAGGACGTGTACGAGTCCACCGAGACCAACCCGTACGCGGACGTCGTGCTGCCGGCGAGCATGTGGGCCGAGCTCGAGGGCATCATGATCAACTCGGAGCGGAACCTCACGCTGCTCCAGCCCGCCGTCGCCCCGCCCGGGGAGGCCCTGCCGGACTGGCAGATCATCGCCCGGGTCGCCTGCGAGATGGGCTACGCCGAGCACTTCACCTACTCCAGCGCGGAGGAGGTGTTCGAGGAGCTCAAGGGCGCCTTCAACCCCACCACCGGGTACGACGTCCGCGGCGTGACGTACGAGCGCCTGCGCGAGACCCCCGTCCAGTGGCCCGCCGCGCCCGGCGGCCCGGCCCGCAACCCGATCCGCTACCGGGACGGGTTCGCCACCCCGAGCGGCAAGGCGCAGTTCCTCCCGCGGCCGCACATGCCCGCCGCCGAGCTCCCGGACGACGACTTCCCGCTGGTCCTGACCACGGGCCGGGTCCAGCACCAGTGGCACACGCTGACCAAGACCGGCAGGGTCGGGAAGCTGAACAAGCTCAACCCCGGCCCGTTCGTGGAGATCAACCCCGCGGACGCCGCCGCCCTCGGCATCGCGGGCGGCGACCGGGTGGCGCTGAGCTCGCGCCGCGGCCGCGCGGTACTGCCGGCGGTGCTCACGGACCGGATGCGCCCGGGCGTCTGCTTCGCGCCCTTCCACTGGGCGGACCTGTTCGGCGAGTACCTCGCGGTCAACGCCGTCACGAACGACGCCGTGGACCCGGTCTCCTACCAGCCGGAGCTGAAGGCCTGCGCGATCTCCCTGGAGCGCGTCGCCCCCGCCCCGGGCGAGTCCGACCCCACCGCCCGCGAGTCCGACCCCACTGCCCGCGAGTCGCCCACCACCGCCCGCGAGCTCGACACTCCGGCGCGCCTGTCGGACACCTCGGCCGCGCTCGCCGCCGGTCTCGGCCTCGGTGACCTCACCCCGCCCGTCCTCACCGGCCCGGCCCGCACCTATCTCGCGGGCTTCCTCGCCGGCGTCGAGCGGGGCGCACCCGGCGTGCCGACCCTGCCTGCGGGCGCCCCCTTCGACACCGACTCCGCCGCGTGGATCAACGGCATGCTGGCAGGCGCGTTCTCCCGAGGCGACGCCGCCGTGGCGCCGGCCGAGCAGGGGCGTCCGGTGCTCGTGCTCTGGGCCTCGCAGACCGGGAACGCGGAGGAGATCGCCGAGACCCTCGCGGGCAGGCTCGGCGAGGCGGGGCGTGCCCCGCGGCTGGTCTCGATGGCCGACCTCGGCCCGGACGAGGTGCCGGTCGGGGTCGATCTCGTCGTCGTGACGAGTACGTTCGGGGACGGCGACGCCCCGGACGTCGGCACCGACTTCTGGTCGGCGCTCGCCGCGGACCGGCCCGGCTACGAGGACCTGCGGTTCGCGGTCCTGGCCCTCGGCGACCCGACCTACAGCGAGTTCTGCGGGCACGGCAGGCGCCTCGACGCCCGGCTCGCCGAGCTGGGCGGCGAGCGGCTGTTGGACCGGGTGGACCTCGACCCGGACTACGAGGAGCCCGCGAAGGCGTGGATCGACGCCGTGGTCGGGGTGTTGGCGGGGGGCCGCGCGCCCGCCCGCACCGCACCCGTCGCGCCGGCGGCGAGCAGGCCGAAGCGGCCCACCGCCGTCGACGCCCTGCTCCGCGAGACCACCCTGCTCAGCCTTCCCGGGTCCGCGAAGGAGGTCCGGCGCTTCACCTTCCGCGGCACCGGGTTCGGCTACCAGGCGGGAGACGCGCTCATTGTCAGCCCGGTGAACCATCCCGAGCTGGTCGCCGAGTGGCTCGAGCTGACCGGGCGCGAGGCGGACGACCCCGTCACCGTCCGCGGCACGGAGATGGCCTTCGCGGAGGCGTTGACCACCCGGCTGGACATCGCCCGGATCACCCCGGGCCTGCTCTCCTTCGTCGCCGAGCGGACCGGCGACCGCACGCTGAAGGAGCTGCTGCGCGCCGGCCACGACACCGACCTCGCCCGCTGGACCTGGGACCGGCAGGCGCCGGACGTGCTCGCCGAGTTCCGGGTGGACGCGAGCGCCCAGGACTGGGTGGACTCGCTCGGCACCCTCGCCCCGCGCCAGTACTCGATCTCCTCCAGTCCGCTGACCAGCCCGGACGAGATCTCGCTGACGGTCTCGGTCGTCCGGTTCACCAGCAGGCACGGGCGGCCGCGGCGCGGGGTCTGCTCCACCTTCCTGGCGGACGCCGCCGCGGACCGGTCGACCCAGGTGCTCGTCAAGCCCGCCCCGCGGTTCCGCCCGCCCGCGGACGCCGACACGCCGATGATCATGGTGGGGCCCGGGACCGGCGTGGCGCCGTTCATGGGGTTCCTGGACGACCGGCGGGCGCGCGGGCATCGCGGCCGCAATTGGCTGTTCTTCGGCGAGCAGCGCCACGACACGGACTTCTACTACCGGGACGAGCTGGAGCGGATGCGCGCGGACGGCTCGCTCACCCGCCTGGACGTGGCCTTCTCCCGCGACCAGCGGCACAAGGTCTACGTGCAGGACCGGATGCGCGAGCACGGTGCCGAGCTGTGGCGCTGGCTGGACGCCGGCGCCCACTTCTACGTGTGCGGGGACGCGAGCCGGATGGCCAAGGACGTCGACACCGCGCTGCGGGACGTGGTGACCACCCACGGCGGCCTGCCCGCGGACCAGGCCGCGGCCTACGTCAAGCGCATGACGACGGAGGGGCGCTACGCCCGGGACGTCTACTGACGCTGACACACTCCGGCGTCTGGACCCGGGTGCCGGGGAGCGAGACGATGCCCGTCCCAGGGCGTGCGTCATGGTGAGACCGACGGTGGTGCGTGCGGGCGAGGCGTGCACGGGCAGGCAGGGACCGGACTACGCGCCGGGGATCAGCGCGGACAGTGTCGGGGCGCTGTGGCTCGGCTCGGTCCTGTCCCCGCACGGCGGCCGGACCCGCACCCACGTGCGCGAGGACCACGAGTCCGCCTTCTTCCTCGAGGGGGACGAGCAGGAGAGCGTCCGGCTCCTGCCGGACCTGGACGCGCTCGTCCCGTAGCCCGTGCGACGATCCCCTGGATGAGATCCTTCGACGTACTGGTGGCGGACGAGCGCGCGCAGCTGGAGGCGTTCGTCGAGGAGTACCGCGACAAGATCGAGCGAATGCTGGAGGACCTCACCGAGGAGCAGGTGCGCCGCAGGCTCGTCCCCTCGGCGACGACGCTGCTGGGCCTGCTCAAGCACGTCACGTGGATGCAGCGGGTGTGGTTCGAGGAGTGCATCGGCGGCACGCCCCGCCACGAGCTCGGCCTCGTCAGCAGCCCGGACGAGTCCTTCCGCATCGACGAGGCGGACACCGTCGCCGGCCTCACCGCGGCCCACCGGCAGGCCTGTGCCACGGCCCGGGCGATCGTGGCCGACCTTCCGCTGGACACCGTCGTGACGGGCCACCGCGGCGGCCCCCGCACCGTGGGTTGGGTCCATCTCCAGGTGCTACGCGAGCTCGCCCACCACTGCGGGCACGCCGACATCCTGCGCGAACAGATCCTCGCGGGCTGACTCACCGGCCCAGCACGGCGGTCAGTATCCCGGTCAGTACCCGGCGGAGGAGATCGTCCGCGGGCGGGCCGGGGGCGGCGTTCGCCAGTGCGGCGGTCAGTGCGGGATGACGGGCCGCGTCCAGGTTACGGAAGATCTCCGGCCCCGCTGCGGGCCCGGCCGCCCCGAACAGCGCGGCGACGCCGTTGGCCAGGGCGAGGGCTTCCATGACCGCGGTGGTCGGCGCCCCGAGCGGCGCCAGCACGGCCATCCCCCACTCCAGGTGGTCCAGCACGTGCGGCCCCATCACGGCCGTCGACGCCGCGCCCAGCCACCGATGCTCCCGATGCAGGACGACCTGCTGTTCGGTGACGGCCAGCAGGTCGCCCACCCAGTCCCCACTCGGCTCGGGATGGCGCAGCTCGGCGCTGACCAGGTCGACCATGTGGCCCAGCAGCTCATCGCGCGAGGCGACGTAGCGGTAGAGCGCGGGCGCGCTCGTCCCGACCGCCGCGGCGACCGACCGCATCGTCACGGCGTCCAGCCCACCCCGATCGGCCAGCGCGACGGCCGCCGCGGCGATCCCGGGGATCGTGAGGGACCGCGCGGGTCCGGGTCGAGAGGCGTTCATCGGGGACAGAATATCTGTTAACGTTGTTCGCAGATAGGAGGCCGCGATGATCGAGTACGCGACCAACGGCGAGGTGCGTCTCGCCTACGAACGGTTCGGCGGCGACGGCGAGCCGCTGCTGCTGATCATGGGTCTGGACTTCCAGATGGTCTGGTGGCCGGACGCGTTCATCGAGCGGCTGGTCGAGGCGGGGTTCGCGGTCGTCCGGTTCGACAACCGGGACACCGGCCTCTCCACGAGCTTCGCGCCGCTCGAGCGCCCCGCGCCGTACAAGGCCCTGCTGGGCGGGGTCGCCCCCGCCTACACCGCGCGGGACATGCTGGACGACGTGCTCGCCGTCCTCGACGCCGTCGGCTGGCGCAGCGCCCACGTCATGGGCGGCTCGATGGGCGCGGGCCTCGCCCAGGCGCTGGCGATGGAGCACCCCGACCGGGTGCGGACGCTCGTCAGCGCGGTGGGGGCGCCGGTGGACGTCGGCATCCTGCGGACGCTTCGGTACGTGCGGCCGGGGGTCTTCCGCACGCTGGCCCGGATCCGGCCCGGCGACTCGGACGAGGAGCAGATCGACGCGCTCGTCGAGATCTACCGGGCCATCGCCTCACCCGGCTACCCGTTCCCCGAGGAGTGGGCGCGGGAGGCGGCACGGATCAGCCATGCGCGCCATCCGCGCGACCAGGCCACGACCCAACGCCAGCTCGCCGCGGGCCGTGCCCACCGCTACCCGAGCCTCTCGACGATCACCGCGCCGACCCTGGTGATCTCCGGCCGTGACGATCCGCTGATCCGCCTGCAGGCCGGCCGCGACACGGCCCGCCGCATCCCCGGCGCCCGCTTCGTCGTCTACCCCGGCATGGGCCATGCCATCCCCGCCGAGCTGTTCGACGAGGTGGTGGGCGAGATCAGTCGCCTCGCCGCCGTCCCCACCTGACTGACGGGTCAGCTGCGAGTCGTGTCGCGTGGCTCTCCCCCGAGCCGGTCACCCGCACCCGCGGCCAACTCAAGACCGACACCCTCGTCGAACGCCTCACCGGCACCGCCCCCACCCAACCGGTGACCGCGGCGGGAGATCCAGGTCCTCGTCCCCTCGAGTCCCTCGTCGACACCGACGGACCACTCCCCGTGGAACTGCCGGGCTCCACCGCTGGAAAGACGGCGGACCCACCACACTGGACAACGGCGCGGGCGAGTGCACCTTCCACAACCTCGTCCGCGAGACACCGCCACAGGCGAGCCCGCCCGGCCGTGGCTCCGGCGAGCCGCCGGGTTGGTCGCTCGGGCGGCTTCATCGCGGGTTCGGCCATGTCAGGGGAGACCTCGCTTCGGTAGCCATCTCGGTGCGCCGTGAGGAGACCACCCCCTGGCTACCGAGTGGTGGTGTGGGCGGAAGCCGCAAATCAGATGTCGATCTTCGGGAAGCTCGGCATGCTCGTGGCGTGGCGAAGGTGACGGCTGGACTGATCGTGATCTACACCGAGCGGCTCGACCAGTGTCGGGACTTCTACGGCGCGCTCGGCCTGGACCTGGTGCGGGAGCAGCACGGCTCCGGGCCGGTGCACTACGCCGCGGAGCTGGAGGGTGGCCTCGTGCTGGAGATCTATCCGGGGAGCGCAGAGCAACACACGGGTCGGTTGCGGCTCGGGCTGACCGTGCCTGCGACAGCCCGGCTGTCTGAGGGCGAGCGCCGACTGACGGATCCCGACGGTCGGACCATCGTCGTCACGGTGGGCAGGGCCGGATAGCAGGTGCCGCCGACCGCGGGACCTCGTCACCCAGCAGGTCGCACCTTTCCCGAGCAGTGCGATCAACGCCACCCGAGACTGCCGCCGAACAGCCTGCTCCGCCTCACCGAGACCGCGATGACGAGCGCGCTGGGATGACCGTCCAGGGAGTATGCGGAGCAGGAGCCTCCGGGCCTTCGTCCGCGACCGTTGCTGCGCAAACACATTCGCACCGCAGCTCGGCGACGTCGCGCTCGGCGGACCGACCACGCCGCGCGTCCGGTGATGGAGGGCCGGACTCCTCGCGACGGGCGAAGGCGTACCGGCCACTGCGCGCCGCCCTCACTACGCTGGCGAGGAAGGGAATCGAACCCGCGTAGTCAGCGTGGGAATCGGGGTGATCCCGCGCCGCCCCGGTCCTGACCTGCGGCCCTGCGCGGCCTCGGTTGCCCGTGGTTGACCCCTGCTGGCCCCCGTTGCGGGCACGCCCTGCCACTCGTCGCGGAGCAGCACGTGAACCACGTACGGGGCGTCGTCCTGTTCTCGGGTGGCTCCATTGATCAAACCGCGGCTCTTGATCTCCCCGGCATACCTCATGCCGATGCGCTCCATGACGGCGCGCGATGGGGCGTTGTGGCGGAGGGTGCAGGAGACGACGGCATTGGCGCCCAGGACGGTGAAGGCGAAGGCGAGGCCCGCCCGTCCGATCTCCGAGGCATAGCCGAGTCCTCGGAACTCGTGGCGGACGGCCCAGCCGATCTCCAGCCAGTTCGCGTGTGCGGTGAAGGGGAAGGGGGCGTCGTGCGCTTCCCGTGTCCAGGGCTCGTCGGGTAGGAACTCGTAGATCTGTCCCCAGTCCGCGTCGGCCGCGGTCCGCGACAGTCCGCCACGCCCTACGACCTGGCCGTCGTCTCGCTGGTAGGCGATCCACTTGTGGACTCCGTGGAGACGCCAGGACTCGTCCATGAGCGCGGCCCGCCGCTCGATCTGTCCACGTGTCGGCTTGTGCGCGCTGTACCAGGGCCAGACCTCGTCGTCGCTGTGGACGAGCCAGAGGTCGTCGGCGTGGCTCTTCGTCACGGGGTCGAGGCGGAGCCGGGAAGTGAGACGGGCGCCTGCATGATCGCTCAATGCCGGCGTCGGCTGGTCGTCAGCATGAGTCGACGGTATGCGCATCGGTGTGCGGTGGTCAGCCGGTATCTGCCGATGAGTCGAATGCCCGGACGGCCCGCGCCGCCGGGGGCGGCGCCCTGATCGACGGTCCCGAGACTCACCTCCGCGGCGAAGAGCTGGTCAAGCGGCTGGAGATCGAGAAGGGCAAGCTCGGCGTCGCGGGTGTCCTCACGTGGCCGGGTCGCCACTGCTTCGTAGGACGGCTCAGGACATGTGGCGGGCACGCTAGCGATGTCGATCTGGGAACGACGAAGGCCCAGCTCCGGTGTGGACACCGTCTGAGCTGGGCCTTTGTTCTGAGAGCGGATGACGGGAATCGAACCCGCGTATTCAGCTTGGGAAGCTGATGTTCTACCATTGAACTACATCCGCAGCGCGTGCCAGCGACTCTAGCATCCCCGCCGCACCCCCCGATCCACCTCCCCGGATAGGCTCCGCGGCGTGCTGCTCTCGGACCGCGACCTGCGCAAGGAGATCGACTCCGGGCGTCTCGGGCTGGACCCGTGGGACGAGGCCATGCTCCAGCCGTCGAGCATCGACGTCCGGCTGGACCGGTTCTTCCGGGTCTTCCAGAACTCGCGCTACACCCACATCGACCCGTCGATCCAGCAGGACGAGCTGACGAGTCCGGTCGAGACGTCCGACGGCGACAACTTCGTCCTCCACCCCGGTGAGTTCGTGCTCGGCAGCACCTTCGAGCGGGTCTCCCTGCCGGACGATCTGGCGGGCAGGCTGGAGGGCAAGTCCAGCCTGGGGCGGCTTGGGCTGCTCACCCACTCGACCGCGGGGTTCATCGACCCGGGCTTCACCGGGCACATCACGCTCGAGCTGTCGAACGTGGCGAACCTGCCGATCACGCTGTGGCCGGGGATGAAGATCGGGCAGCTCTGCCTGTTCCGGTTGTCCAGCCCGGCCGAGCGGCCCTACGGCAGCGAGGGCGTCGGCTCCAAGTACCAGGGCCAGCGGGGGCCGACCCCCAGCAAGGCCTGGCTGAACTTCCAGCAGGCCGACACCCAGTAGGAAGGCGACGCGAGGGCTGCTCCCCAGTAGCCCCCGCGCCGCGAAGCTCGATCATGCAGAGCGCCCCACGGCGCCCGCTGATACCGATCAGGCCCGCGCGTCCCAACGGAAGTGGCGCTTGGCCAGCAGCCCGAACAGGACCGGCCACACGACCAGGGACGCGACCTGGACCGGGGAGAACGCGCTGCCGCCGTAGGCCACGTTCGCCAGGCTGCCCAGCGGCGCCCCGGGGACCAGGTTGACCACGGTCGCGATCCCCTCCAGCGGCAGGAACGCGAGCACGACCGCCCCGCCGACCATCACGAAGAACAGCGGCAGCGTCGTGATCTGGGCCCGCTCGGCCGTCGGCGTGACGACGGCGGTGGCCAGCGCCGCCGTCACCACCAGGGCGAGCCCGCCGACCGCGGCCAGGACGACGGGCAGCGGCGACGTGGGTACCGGCAGCCCGAACGCCACGTCGACCACGGCGAACAGCACCATCTGGACGACGGCCAGCACCACGACCGGCGCGATCGTGGCGGTGAGCAGGCCCGCGTCGGAGATTCCGCTGGTCCGCAGCCGCTTGAGCACCAGGTTCTGGCGCCGGGCGACGAGCGTCTGGGTCGCGGCGACGTAGATGCCCAGGCCGAGGACCATGGCCAACTGCATCGCGATGATCGAGGCGCCGGAGCCGTCGCCGAACCCGGTCAGCGCGAAGAACAGGCCGAGCCCGAGCGGGACGGCGAGCGTCGAGATGAGGACGGTCTTGTTGCGGAAGATCAGCCGCAGCTCGCTGCGGGTGAGGGCGAGGACGCGGTTCATCACTTCTCCTCCGAGCGGATCGACAGGTAGATGTCGGCCAGCGACGCGGGCGCCGCGCGCAGGTCGGTCAGCGTGACGCCCCGGTCCGCGGCCCAGCCGAGGAATGCGGTGAGGTCGCGCTGCAGGTCGTCGGTGTGGACGAGGACCTCCGGCCCGTCGAGGCCCCTCGGTGGCGCGACCCCCGCCGGCAGCGTCGCGGAGAACGACGACGGCCTGCTGGCCAGGATCTCCGCCAGCGACCCGGCCACGGCGACCCGGCCCTCGTGCATGATCGCGACCCGGTCGGCCAGCGCCTCGGCCTCCTCCAGGTAGTGCGTGGTCAGCACGACCGTCCGGCCGCCGTCCTGCAGCTCCTGGATGGCGTCCCAGGTCCGACGGCGGGCGGCCGGGTCGAGCCCGGTCGTCGGCTCGTCGAGCACGACGAGCTCGGGGGAGCCCCACACCGCCGTCGCCAGGTCGAGGCGACGCTTCTCGCCGCCGGACAGGGCGGAGACGCGCACGTCGCGCCGGGGGACCAGGTCGAAACGGTCCAGCAACCGCGCGACCCGGTCCTCCCGCGGGGAGAGCCGTCCCCACAGCTCCAGGGTCTCCCCGACGGTGAGCTCGTCGACGAACCCACCCTCCTGAAGCTGGATCCCCATCCGCTCACGCAGCAGGTGTCGCTCCCGGCCCGGGTCGAGCCCGAGCACCGACACCTCCCCCGCGCTGCGCGCACGGAACCCCTCCAGCACCTCCAGGGTCGTCGTCTTGCCCGCCCCGTTGGTGCCGAGCAGCGCGAACACCTCACCGCGCCGCACCTCCAGGTCCACCCCTCGCACGGCCTCGAAACCGCCGTACCGGACCCGGAGGTCACGGACGCCGATCGCCGTCTCGGTCCGCACTGCTGTCTCCGTCATGGCGATCACGGTGCCCGTCGGGACCCCCTCCCCGGTAGGACGGCACATCACCACTGCGGCTGACAGGCGCACGGCCTGGCATGACAGCTGTCATCGAGGTCGGCGGGGTGTGCGCGGGCTCGGCTAGCGTCGTCGACGTGGTGCTCACCCTCGAGGAGAAACGCGTCCGCGCCGCGCGCCGGTTCGGCCGGATCGGGCTGATCTGGACCACCCTGTCGTTCCTGTTCGCGCCGGCGTTCGCGCTGGTCCCGGGGTGGGACCCGCCTGGCGCCATCGCGGTGCTCGCGGTGCTGTTCGTGGCCGCGGTCGGGCTGCACCTCTGGCGGATCCGGCAGCACATCCGCGCGCTGGGGACGATCGCGCCGCCGTGGTTCGCGGCCGCGGCGGCGGTCGTCGGGGTGGCGCTGGTGTGGTTCGGGGTCTCGTCGAGCTCGACGGGCTGGATGTGGTCGATCCTGTCCGGGATCCTGCTCGGCGACATCGTCGCGGGGCTCCGCGGCCGGTACCTCGCGTTGTGGGTGGTGCTCGGCACCGTCGTCTGCGCCGTGCTCGCGTACGCCGCGGGCTGGTTCGTCGCGGACACGCCGCTGCCGGTGGCGCAGGCGGTCTCATCCGCCGCCATCACGGCGATCTACGTGGGGTCGTTCTGGATCCTGGACGTCGAGCGGCTGTGGTGGCTCAAGGCCGTCACCGACCTGGAGGACTCCCGCCGCTCGGCCGCCGAGCTGGCGACGGCCCGCGAGCGGCTGCGGCTGGCGGACGACCTGCACGACATCCTCGGCCACGCCCTGGAGGTCGTCGCGTTCAAAAGCGAGCTGGCGGCGCGGTTGCAGGAGTCCGACCCGGAGCGGGCGAGTGCGGAGATGGAGGCGGTCCAGCGGGTGGCCCGCGAGTCGTTGACCGAGGTCAGGGCGCTGGTGCGGAGCGGGCGGGACACCGACCTGGCCGTCGAGCTCGCCGGGGCGCGGGCGGTGCTGGGCTCGGCGGGCATCGTGTTGCAGGTGACCGGCGACGCGACCGTGGTGCCGCCGCGGGCCCGCAGCGTGCTCGGGCGGGTGCTGCGGGAGGGCATGACCAACGTCCTGCGGCACGCCCAGCCCAGCCACTGCGCGATCGAGATCGGCCCGGACCGCCTGGTGCTCACCAACGACGGCGTCACGAGCGGTCCGTCCGAGGGGGGCACGGGGCTGGCCGGGCTGGAGCGGTACCTGGAGGAGTCGCGGGGCAGGCTGACGGCCGGGCCGGACGGGCGTGGTGGGTTCCGCCTGGTGGCCGAGCTGAACGTCGAGCCCGAGGGGGCCCTCGGATGATCCGGCTGATCCTCGCGGACGACGAGTCGCTCACCCGCGGTGCCGTCGGGGCGCTGCTCGGACTGGAGTCCGACCTGACCGTGGTCGCCGAGGCGGGCGACGGGGACGAGGCCGTCGCGGTGATCCGCGAGCACACCCCGGACGTGGCGGTGCTCGACGTCGAGATGCCCGGCCGGGACGGCGCCGAGGTCGCCCACTGGGTGAAGGCCAACGCACCCGGGGTCCGCTGCATCATCCTCACCCGGCACGCCCGGCCCGGCGTCCTGCGTCGGGCACTGGCCGCCGGAGCAGCGGGTTTCGTGACGAAGAGCGCCCCCGCGTCGCAGCTCGCCGAGGTCATCCGCCGGGTCCACGGGGGCGGCCGGTACGTCGATCCCGACCTCGCGATGACGGCGCTGACCACGGAGGACTGCCCGCTGACGGACCGCGAGCTGGACGTCCTGCGCGCGGTGGAGTCCGCGGGTCCCGCGGGCACGGCGGCGGACATCGCGGCGAAGGTCCACCTCTCCGCCGGCACGGTCCGCAACTACCTGTCGTCGGCGATGCAGAAGCTGGGCGTGGCCACGCGGGTGGAGGCGGTGGAGCAGGCGCGGGACCACGGGTGGCTCTGAGCGCGAGGTCTCCGTGGGCGACGCCCGGGTGCCCCGCTCGCTAGGGTGACGGGCGATGGAGCGGCCCGAGCGACCCGGATCCCCTGCCGAGCCCGGCGGGGAGGTCGAGGCATGGCGCAGCGGGCGGCACTCGCCGGTCGAGGCGTCCTCGGACCAGCCGTCTCACCCGGGCCCCGCGCCCGACGACGCCCCCCGCGCCGACCCGCTCACCGCGCTGCGCCGGTTCCGGCCGCGGAGCTGGAAGGGCGCGACCGGCCTCGGGATCGTCGGCGCGGCGCTGCTGCTGTTCGTCTTCGTCGCGCTGGACGACCGGGCCCGCTGGTGGCTCCCGCTCGCGGCCGGGTTCGTCGTGCTCGTGCTCCTGTCCCTGCTGCGGCTGGACCGGCTGCTCAAGGGCTGGACCTGGCACGTCGCCGGGATCGCGCTGCTCGCCGGGCTCGTCGTCGAGACGAGCGGGAACCCGTGGGCGTGGGCGGCGGCCGTCAGCATCGGTGTGCTGGTCGCGGGGCTGCTGCGGCTGCCCCGGTGGCAGCTCGCCGCGGTCGGGGCGGCGCTCTGCGTCGTCTCGTTCGTCGGCTACCAGTTCCGCGCGAGCGAGGTGCGGCAGCAGGAGGAGCAGGTCGCGCAGCAGGCGGGCAACGAGATGCGGCAGGCGCTGGGGGAATCCCGGCCCGCGTTGGTGCTGGTAAAGCTGGACCGCGGGCTGCGAGACGCCGACGCGGATGCCGTCTGCCGGCTCCTCGATCCGCAGCCCACCGCCCAGTTGCTGCAGGCCACGGGCTCGCCGAGCTGTGCGGCGGCCGTCGCTCTGCTGCACGGGAGGGTCCCTGCGGGGACGCCCGAGCCCTCGGCGCCGCGCTCGTCGGGTGGTCAGCCCCAGCCGCCGGGCACGGTCGTGACGCTGGACGGCTGCGGCTCGATCTGGGGCACCGCGCTCCCGTCGCTCGGCACGGTGGACGCGATCCGTACGCAGGCCCCCGGCGAGACCTGGCGGGTCACGGCCCTGCGCCCCTGTGCTTCAGCGGCCTGACGCGACACGCCCGGCCGGCAGCCACCCGGGGCCTGCGTGAGGGTCCGGTGATCACCCCTACGAAAGATCAACAGGCCCTGCCGCGGGAGCGAACCCGCGTCAGGGCCTGATGATCACCGCGGGGGCTCAGGGGCTCGGGTCGGGCTTGCCCGTCGACTTCTCCGACGGCGCCTGGCCGTTGGTCTCCGGCTTGGGGGTGTGGCCGTTGGCCGAACCCGTGATCGGGTCGATCTCGGGCCGGGCCTCCGTGCCGGGGGTGGGCGAGTCGCTGATCAGGGCGTCCTTGGCCGGGCCGTCCTCGGTCTCGGCCGGGCCGTCCTTCGCCGACGCCGCCAGCGCCTCGTCGTTCTTCTCGGTGGTGACCTCGGACCGCTCCGCCGCGGGGCCGTCGGTGGTCGACTCCGGAGCCGGGTCGGCCTGCTCGGTGGTCACCGGCTCGGCGGTCGTCGCCGCGGCCTCCGGAGAGGTCTCGGCGTTCGCCGCGCCGGAGTCGGCCGCGCTCGCGGGCGAGTTCTCGGTCAGCGGGGCGTCGGTGGTCTGCTCGACCTCGCCCGTCGTGGACTCGGTCGGCTCCTGCGCGTCGCCGCGCTGGACGGCGGCGAGCAGCATCTGCGCGACGTCCTGGACCTGCACGTTCTCGCCGACGCCTTCGGCCTGCTTGGCGGTGAGCCCGTCGCCGATCATGGTGCGGCAGAACGGGCAGCCGACGGCGATCGTCCCGGTGTTCGAGGCGCCGAGGGTGTCGATGGCCTCGGTGGTGCGGGTGATGTTGATCCGCTGCCCGATCCGCTCCTCCATCCACATCCGCGCGCCACCGGCGCCACAGCACAGGGAACGGTCGGCGTGGCGGGGCATCTCGGTGAGCGTCCCGACCGCGGAGACCAGCTCGCGGGGCTCCTCGTAGACCTCGTTGTGCCTGCCGAGGTAGCAGGGGTCGTGGTAGGTGACCTGCGTGGCGGTGTCCGGGTCCGAGACGGGCACGAGTTTGCCGGTGCGGACGAGCTTGTTGAGCAGCTGGGTGTGGTGGATGACCTCGTAGTGCCCGTCGAGCTGCGGGTACTCCCGAGACAGCGAGTTCAGGCAGTGCGGGCAGGTCGTGACGATCTTGCGGGTGCCGGGCTCGCGGCCCTCGAACACGGCGTTGAGCATCTCGGCGGTCTGCTGGGCCATCATCTGGAACAGGAACTCGTTGCCCGCGCGCCGTGCCGGGTCACCGGTGCAGGTCTCCTCGGTGCCCAGGACCACGTAGTTCACCCCGGCGCGGTGGAGCAGCTCGGCGGTGGCCTTGGTGGTCTTCTTCGCGTTGTCGTCGAACGCGCCCGCGCAGCCGACCCAGTAGACGTACTCGGTGTCGGCGGAGAGCTCGCCGTCGAACACCGGGACCTCGAAGGGCAGCTCGGTGGCCCAGGCGAGGCGGTCCTTCTGGTTCGACCCCCAGGGGTTGCCCTTGTTCTCCAGGTTCTTGAACAGACCGGACAGCTCCGTGGGGAACTCGGTCTCGATCATGACCTGGTAGCGGCGCATGTCGATGATGTGGTCGACGTGCTCGATGTCCACCGGGCACTGCTCCACGCACGCCCCACAGCTGGTGCAGGACCACAGGATGTCCGGGTCGATGACCCCGAGGACGTCCTCGCCGCCGATCAGCGGGCGCTCGGCCTCCTTGCGGGCGGACTCCGGGATCGCCGCCAGGCGCGCCTCGGCGCCCTCGCCGGTGATGCCGACCTCATCGCCGGTCATGTCCTTGCTGCCGCCCGCGAGCAGGTAGGGGGCCTTGGCGTAGGCGTGGTCACGCAGGGCGTTGACCAGCAGCTTCGGCGAGAGCGGCTTCTCGGTGTTCCACGCCGGGCACTGCGACTGGCAGCGACCGCACTCGGTGCAAGTGGTGAAGTCCAGCAGGCCCTTCCAGGTGAAGTCCTCGACCTTCCCGACGCCGAACACGTCGGTGTCCGGATCGGCCTCCTCCAGGTCCAGGACCTTCCCGCCCGAGGTCATCGGCTTGACGTTGCCGAGGGCCTTGCGCCCGTCGTCCTCGCGCTTGAAGTAGATGTTGAAGAACGCGGTGAACCGGTGCCAGGCCACACCCATGGTCGGCTTGGCGGCGATCACGATCAGCCAGATCATCGCCGAGAGCACCTTGACCGCGGCGAAGACCGACACCAGCGCCGTCGACGCCGGGAGGATCTGACCCAGGGCGAGCGAGACCGGGGCGGACCAGGTCGGCACGTCGAACGCGCCCAGCGCCGACTTCGCGCCGCGCACCACCAGGATGCCCAGGCCCTCGAGGAACACCACGGCCTCGACGAAGTACGCCCGGCCCATGTTCGAGCCGTAGAACCGCGACTCCCGCCCGAGCCTGCGCGGGTTGCGCACCTGCCGGTAGATGATCAGCGGGATGATGCCGACGATGGTGCCGACGCCCAGGATCTCCACCCACAGCGAATAGGGGCCCCACTCGCCGATGATCGGCAGGTGGAAGGTCGGGTTCCACACCTCGACGAACGCCTCGACCAGCGCCAGGATCAGCCCGCCGAAGCCGACCATCACCAGCCAGTGGAAGACCCCGACGTGGCTCCACTTCATCATCCGCGTGTGGAGCAGCACCTCTTTGGCCATCGTCGCGAAGCGCGCCCCGAAGGGCCCCGTCCGCGACGGGTCCGGCTGCCCCAGCCGGATGATGGCGATCATGCTCGCGGTCGTGCGCCACACCAACGCCACAGCCGCCACCGCGGTCAGCGCCGTGATCGGGCCGAGCACCCACTGGACCCAGGTCATCGGTCGAACCTCCCCGTCGAACTCCCGGCAGAAGGCTAGGTTACTCGTCGGTAGCACTCCGAACGGCCTCGCTGCGGTTCGCGACCTCGTCGCGTGGCCGGAGAATAAGGCACTGAACGAGCGATCTGCCCTGTGACAGGGGTGGCACACGAGGTGTTCGGCAGTCGCACACCGGCGTTGTGGCCGGTAGACGCGTTGTGTGAGGTGAACCTACTGAGAGCGGAATCACCGAAAAGTGTGCGCTATGCGAACACGTGCCTCCGGGGTGTCCCCGGATCGGGCGGAGGGCCGGTTGCACAGCGTCAGCTGCTGGGCCGGGTGGGGCGCGACGCTGTCGTCCATTCGGTGGGCATGCGCGTGTGTGCTCGCACAGGTGCCGCGCGCGGGTAATGACGTGGCTACGCTGGGCGGCTGGCGGCCCGCGCTCCCTGTGTTGTCTGCGGTGTTCCGCTCGACCAGGTGGGAGAGAAGCCGATGACCGGACCAGGGGCGAACGCCCTCTGGTACGCCCAGCAACTGACCACCGGCGGGCTGCAGGGTTGGATCCAGCAGAACATCGTGCCCCTGATCCTCCTGGGCATCGCCATCATCATGCTGTGGATCGGCGGGCGCGGCGACAACGCCGGCGTCGCCCGGCGCAGCATCGGCCTGCTCATCGGCCTGATCGCCCTGGGCATCGCCGTGAGCGGCAACGGCCCTCGTGTCGGTGAGTTCCTCGCCAACCTGATCGTGGGCTGACTCCCGTGCTGGTCCGTACCGATGACGAGGTCTACCGGGTCGACTCGGTCTGGCTCGGCCCGCCGCGCGCCACGTTCCCGTGGCGCGCGCGGTACGTCTCGTACGGTGTCGGGCTGCTCGTGATGATCGCGGTCATGTTCGTGCAGCGCCGGGTGGGCATCGGCCTGGACTTCTTCTCGGTGGCCTGGGCGCTGGTGATCACGGTCGTGGCCACCCGCTTCCTCGGCAAGCGGATCGACTACGAGCGTCCGCTGGGCCAGGTCGCCGAGCTGTTCCGGCACGAGGTGACGGGCCCCCGACGGCGCCGGACGGGCTCGGGCGGGCCGGTGCGGTTCGCCCACGTCCGCACCCACCGGACGCTCCCCGCCCAACGGGGTGGTGCTCGTCGCCTGCCCCGGGCCGAGGCCGGGATCGAGCAGGCCGGACTCGACCGGGCCGCCCGGCCGGACCAGGTCCGACCAGCCCGGGTCCGACCCGGATGGACCCGGCCCGCCGGCGTCACGGCGTCCGCGGCCACGGCGTCTGCGCACACGGGATCGGAGCTCGGCCCGCCCGCGCTGCCGAGCCCCCGGCCCGAGGGCCTGCGGGACATCACGCCGGTGGCGCGCCCCGAGGCCGCGCCCCGCCGCGTCGACCCCCGCACGCCCGCCCAGCCCGCCCCGTGGGCCACCGCCGCCGAGCGCGGGAAGGGTGGCCGACGTGGCCGCGCGTGAGGACCGCGATCCCTTCCGGGACGGCCGCCGCCCCACCGGCCGCGGCCTGCAGGGCGAGACCAAGCTGCCCAAGTTCAGCCCCACGATCGCACTGCGCAGCATCGACGGGCACGTCACGCGCACCGGGACCCAGGTCATGGCCTGGTACCGGCTGTCCCCGCAGGCCTGGAGCTTCCGCAGTGACGGTCAGCGCGAGATCCTGATCCGCCAGATCGCCGCCCAGCTCGGCGAGCTGCAGGGCCGCTGGCTGCACCTGCGCGTGACCACGCGTCCGTACCCCGTGCACATGTGGGCGGAGTCCTTCGACCAGAACGCGCTGGGCCGGATGCCGGACGTCCCTGGCGCCCTGGGCTGGGACGCCTTCCTCGAAGGCGAGCAGCGCCACCTCATGGGCCTGTCCATGAGCGACAAGGAGGTCTTCCTCGGCGTCGAGGTCTCCGGGCGCAGTATGTTGGACCGCTGGGTCGAGCGGGCCGCTCCGGTGCTGGGCAAGGTCGTGCCCGCTGCCGTGCGAGCCGAGCTGTCGGCGTTGGAGTCCGAGCTCAACCACCTGGACGCGCTGGTCAGCGGCCCCGGGCTGGACGGTGTCCCCGCGACCGCCGCGGACATGTCCTGGCTGATGCACCGGTCCGTCGCACTCGGGCTGCCCGCCCCGCGCAGCCTCTCGGACGTCCCGGTCGGCGTCACCCGCTGGGAGGCGGAGGACCTCGCGACCTTCACCGACGGCGTCGAGCTGCACCAGGAGCCCTACGCGCCGACGGTGAAGGTGACCGGCCGGGTCCGCGGCGAGGCGGTGACCCGGGACATCGCGGTGCTGTCCGTCGGGCTGATGGAGGGCCTGCGGATCCCGGAGATCGACGACCCGTGGATGCAGCACTCGGACCGGCTCCCCTTCCCCGTGGAGTGGTCCGCGCGGATCTACGTCCGCAAGCCGGAGGAGGTGGCCGGGGAGCTGCAGCGCCAGATGGGCAAGGTGCGGTCGCAGATCCGGCACTACACCCACGACCACGATCTCGAGCCCCCGATGTCGCTGGCCCGCCAGGCCGACCGGGTGCTCGAGGTCGAGGACGAGCTGACCAGTGGGCTCACCCAGCTGAACACCCGGCTCTACGGCTGGTGGCGGATCGCCGTCGCGGGCCGGGACGAGTCCGAGGCCATCACCCGCGCCCAGCAGGTGCTGGACCTCTACTCGCCCAAGGTGCAGATCGAGCACCCGGAGGCGCAGTACCGCTACGCCCGCGAGTTCATCCCGGGCGAGCAGCTCGCCTCGACGGCGTACCGCCGCCGCGGCTCCGTGACCTGGGCGGCGGCCGGGGTGCCCGCGGCCACGGCCTCCGTCGGCGACCGGCGCGGGATCATGCTCGGCGAGACCTGCACCGCGACCCGACGACCGGTGGCCTGGGACCCGTGGCTCGCCCAGGAGGTCCGGCGGGCCTCGGGCCTGACTGCGGTGGTCGGCGGCCTGGGCTCCGGCAAGTCCTTCCTCACCGGCCTGATCGTCTACAAGACGCTCCGGGCAGGCGCGCGCTGGACGGTGCTGGACCCCTCCGGCCCGCTGGCCGAGCTGACCCGGCTGCCGGAGTTCGCGAGCTTCTCCCGCCACATCAACCTGCTCCGCGCGGATCCCGGCATCCTCAACCCGTACCGCGTGGTCGCCGAGCCCAAGCCCGAGCACTTCCTGGACGACGACGACCCCGAGCGCTCCTGGCGCCGCGAACGGCTGCTGGCCGCGGCCACCCGTCGTCGTCTGGTGCTGGACGTCCTGTCCGGCCTGCTGCCCTACGACGTCGCGCGGCTCCCGCACACCCGGATCGTGCTGCTCCGCGCGGTGCGCGAGGTCGGCGGCGCGGCGGACCGGCATCCCGGCCTGGTGATCGACGCCCTGCGCCGCCACCAGCGGGAGGGCGAGGACCACTCCGGCGTCGTCGCGGACTTCCTGGAGGAGCGCCGCGAGCTGCCGCAGGCCGCGCTGCTCTTCCCGGACACGAGTCGGGACGACCCGTGGGCCGCGGACCGCGACTACCGCCTGACCGTGCTCACGATGCAGGGCATGACGCTGCCGCGGCCCGGCAGCCCGCGCGAGGAGTGGACGGACAACGAGGCGCTCGCCGTCGAGCTGCTGAACCTGGCCTCCTGGCTGACCCAACGCACGATCTACGACGCGGACCGCAACATCCGCAAGGGCGTCGCGCTGGACGAGACGCACTTCCTCTCCCAGGTCCCCACGGGCAAGGTGCTGATCGACCGGCTCGCCCGGGACTCCCGCAAGTTCAACGTCCGGGCCCTGTTCGCCTCGCAGCTGGCGGGCGACCTGCTGCGGGTCAGCGGGTTCGCGTCCCTGGTCAACGCCGTGTTCGTCGGTCGGACGGACGACGAGGAGGCCCAGACCGAGGCGCTGCGCCTGCTCCGCGTGCCGACCGGTGTGGGCTACGAACAGATGCTCGGCACCCTGTCCCCCCGTCCCCGACACGACGACCGCCCGGACGACACCCCCCGCCAGTTCGTCTTCGCGGACGGGCACGGCGGTGTCGAGAAGATCCGGATCGACCTGGAGGCGCCGCACCTGGACCACGTCCGGGAGGCGCTGGACACCAACCCGGACGCGAACCGGGTCGCCGTGCGCGGCGTGCCGCTGCCCAGCGGGGACGCGGGCCGGGCGCCGGACGAGCCGCGGCCGGTCGGGGCGCGGCAGGTCGTGGTGCCCGCGGGCGGAATCGATCTGGACGACGACACCGACCCCTCCCATCTGCCCGACCTCACCGCCGCGGACGTGCGCAGCGGCGCCGCGACGCGGGTCGGGCCGGGCGAGGCGTCCTGGGGCAACGGCCTGCGCGTGGTGGACCCGGAGCGCGAGGCCGCGGCGGACGAGCAGCTCGAGCTGCTGGACGACCTGGAGGAGGGCTGGGCGGACCTGGACGAGGAGGCGGAGCTCGCGGAGCCGACCATCGGCAGGGAGTCCGGCCTGATCGAGCCCGGCGACCTGGAGGACCACGCGGCGAACGGACACGGCGGGAACGGCGCCGCGGGCCACCGCGCCCCCTCCGCCCCCTCCGCCCCCTCCGGCGAGGGCGGGCGGTGACCCCCGCGGATCCGGTGAGCAGCCCGGTCGGTGCCCTGGGGCTGCTGGCCGTGCTGCTCGTGATCGTCGCGGCCCTGGTCCGCGGCCTGCGCCCCCGCCCGGCCCCCTTCCTCCCCGGCCGAGAGGAACCACGGTGTCGTCCGGGCCATGATCGAACAGTGCCGAGGTTCCTCTCGGCGGCCTCGCGGCGGCCGCGGGCGGCCTCCCTCGTGCTCGTGCTCGCCATCGTGGCCGGCGCCTCGCTGATCGGCTCGCCCGCCGTCGCGCAGCCGTTCGACTGCACGCAGGCGCCCGAGCCGGACCGGCCGGGGACGGGGCTGGTCGGGTCCATCGACCCGCCGCGGACCGACGGCGGCGAGCCGGGCAGCGTGTACCGCGAGGTCGGCTACGCGGGCATGACCTGGCACAACTACGACCTCGGCTGCGCGGGCGGCGTGCTCAACCCGGCCACGACGACCGACACCTGGCTGGGCAACCAGACCTTCAACGTGGCCAAGTTCGCCGTCGGCGGGGTGAACTGGGCGCACTACCTGATCGCGGACGGCGGCGCGCTGCTGGACCCGCTCGACGCCGTCATCACCTCGGCCACGCAGGCCATGTACCAGTCGGTGTTCCTGGTATGGATCGGCGTCGCGCTGGCGATCCTCGCCGTCGTGCTGCTGCTCATGGCCATGCGCGGAGACCTCGCCCGGCAGACCCAGCGCGGCGCGATGGCCATCGGCGCGCTCGTGCTGGCGGCCGCGGCCTACCTCGCCCCGGTCAACTGGGCGCGCGCCGCGGACTCCCTGCTGCTCGACGGCGTCACGCAGATGCAGGAGGGCTTCCTCGCCCAGGTGGGCCTCGGCGACCGGGACACCCTGCCCACGGTGCTCGTGGACCAGGTCGTCTACCAGAACTGGCTGCGCGGCAACTTCGGCTCGCCGGACGTCCCGCAGGCCACGGACCAGGGCAGACCGCTGCTGCGCGCGTCGACCTTCACGATCGACGAGGTCGCCACCGGCCAGGACACCCCGCAGCTCGCCGAGCAGAAGAAGGCGGACTTCGAGGCCATCGCCGGGCAGCTCGGGGACCGGTACAGCTACTTCCAGGGCGAGTCCGGCAGCCGCGTCGGGGTCGGCGTGCTGTCGCTGGTGCAGGCGGTGTGCATCGCGTTGTTCCAGCTGCTGTCGAAGGTGCTCGTGCTGGTCGCCATGCTGCTGCTGCGGCTCATGGTGATGACCGCGCCGGTGATCGCGGTGATCGCCGTGCTGAAGCCGGACGTGCTGCCCGCGCTGCTGCGGGTGGCGGGCGCGGCGATCGTCAACACGGTGATCGTGGGCGCGCTGGCGGGGCTGCACGCCCTGCTGGTGGTCTCGCTGTTCCGGCCCGGTTCCGGCATCGACCTCTGGCTCGCGCTGCTGGTCACGGGCGTGGTCACGGTGGTGCTGTGGGCCGTCGCCCGGCCCTTCCGCAGGCTCGTGTCGATGGTCTCGCTGACCCGCGACCAGTTCGGCGGGATCGTGCCCGGGATCAGCGGCGGGCCGATGTCGCGGGTCTGGCAGCGGATGCGCGGCGCCGACCCGGAGCCCCGGCAGGGCCGCTGGTGGGACGAGCGGCGGGCCACCGGTGCGGGAGGCGACGCGGACGCCGTCCGGCCGGAGGCGGGGTACAACGGGCCGCCCGTCCAGGCGACCGTCACCCAGGCCGGTCCGGGTGCGCGCACCCCCCGCAGGCACCCCGAGACGGCCTCGATCCCCGTGGCACGCCGGGCGGCGCTCCCGGCCGGGAACCCGCGCCTGCCCGCGAGCACCGGCGGCTACCCGGCCCGCACCGACCCCGGGGAGATCGACGAGCGCGTGATCTACCGCCGCCCGGACTCGCCCGCGCTCCGGTCCGCCGAGGTCAGGCCGGTGGATCCCGAGCTCGTCGACGGCACCACGGTCTACCGGCTCTACCGCCCCGCGAGGTCCGGCCGTGCCGATTAGGTCCCCGCGCGGGCGCGCGGCCGCCTACCGGGCCCTGTGGTCGTGGCCGTTGCGCAGCCCGCTCCGGCTGGCGGTGACGGCGGTCGTGGTGGCGGCGCTGGCCCTGCTGGTCAGCCTGCTGCTGAGCGGCAGGGAGTCCGCAGACCAGGTGGCGGCCCCCGGCGGCCGCACCGTCCCGACGACGAGCGCACGCTCCCCCTCCTCGCTCGCCCCCACCGCGTTGCCGCCGGTCGCCCCGCTGACGCCGACGACGCTGCCGTTGTCCGCCGCCCCGCCCGCCGCGGTGCAGGTCGCGCAGAACTGGGCCGCGGCCTGGGCGAACCATCCCGCGGGCACCACGACCCAGACGTGGGTCGCCGGTCTCACTCCCTTCACGACCGCCGAGTACGTCGGCACCCTGAGCGGTGTGGACCCGGCCAACATCCCCGCCTCCCGCGTGACCGGCCCCGCCCGGCCCACCGAGGTGTCGCCGCGGTCGATCTCGGTCGAGGTGCCCACGGACGCCGTCACGCTGGCGATCACCGTCGTCGAGACCGAGGCGGGCTGGCGGGTCGCCGGCTACGACCAGGCCTGACGCCGTGCGCCTGCTCCGGCCGCTGCGCCTCCTGCTGCCCTTCGTCGCGATCGGCGTGGCGCTGGTGGTGTTCCTGGCGCTCGGCTTCCTGGCGTTCGCGCCGACGACCACGCAGCAGGGCCCCACGATGTCGGCCTGCGACGCCGGCATCGGCGCGGTCGGCCGCGCGACGGCCGGGCAGCCCGCGGGTGCGACGATCGAGACGCTGAGCGACGAGCAGAAGCAGAACGCCTCGGTGATCATCGGCGTCGGGCGGGAGATGAACACCCCGCCGCGGGCGTGGCTGGTGGCGCTGGCCACGGCGATGCAGGAGTCCACCCTGCGCAACATCGACTACGGCGACCGGGACTCGCTGGGGCTCTTCCAGCAGCGGCCGTCGCAGGGCTGGGGATCACCCGCCCAGGTCACCGACCCGGTGTACAGCTCGCGGACGTTCTACGAGCGGCTGCTGCAGGTCCCGGGCTGGGAGCAGCAGCCCGTCACGGTGGCCGCGCAGACCGTCCAGCGCTCCGCGTTCCCGAACGCCTACGCGAAATGGGAGAACCTGGCCGCGTCCCTGGTGGGGCAGGTCGGCGGGGTCGCGGACCCGGCGGGCTGCGGCCCGGGCGCCGCGTCGCTGCCGGAGGGGGTGGCGCGGGCGGCGATCGAGTTCGCGCTCGGCGAGGTCGGCAAGCCGTACGTCTGGGGCGCGACCGGGCCGAACACCTACGACTGTTCGGGGCTGATGCTGCGTGCCTTCGAGGCGGCCGGGGTGCAGCTGCCGCGGGTCTCGCGGGACCAGTACAACGCGGGCGGACACCTGCCGGTGCGCCAGTCGCAGCCCGGCGACCTGATGTTCTACGCCTACGACCGCACCGACCCCCGCACCATCCACCACGTCTTCCTCTACCTGGGCAACGACCAGATGGTCGAGGCGCCCTACAGCGGGCAGAACGTGCGGGTGCAGCCGGTAAATTGGGACTACGACGAGCTGGTGCCGCTGGCCACCCGCCCGGGTACCCCCGCCAACGCCGCGTGAGACGCCCCGCCCGAGACAGCCCCGCCCGAAGCCTCCCCGCCCGAACCTCCCCGCCCCCAGACAGCCCCGCCCGAGATCGAGGTCCCGCCGTGTCCCGCCCGCCCGTGCCCGCCCCCGCACCGAGGCCCCGCTCCACCACCCCGCTGGCGGACTACCTCGACCGCCCCGCCCCGGGCGCGGGCCCGGAGTACCTGGTGGTGCCGCGGTCGCTGGCCGAGGCGATGCCGCTGCGCTGGCAGCAGGTCTTCGCGGGCCTGCTCGCCGACCTGCACGACGCCTACGGCCACCTCGACTGGCCGGACTACCGCGTCGTGCCCTCGCGCTGGGAGCTGGTGCAGGACCTGGACGAACAGCAGCTCGCCGCCGCGGGGTACGTCGCGGACCTGAACGCCGAGGGCGGCCTCGAGTACCGCAGGGCGGACGGCGCGGTGGCCGGGGAGGCCGAACGGGTGCTCGCCCCCGTCGTCGATCCGCTGCCGGTTCCCGGCGAGGACGTCCCACCCCCGCGCCCCGCCCCTCCGCTGTAGGGCCGTATCCGGGTCTCTAGCGCTGGATCGAGACAGCGCGATATCACGCGATCGACCGCGCTCACGGCACGACACGTGCGGTCGTGGACCGCCGCCGGAGAAAGTTGAGTCGGGCGGGAACAACCTTCGGAGCCCGCCCGTTGGACCGGGCAGAGAGTTGAGCGAGTCAGGCTCAAGGCCGAGTTGACGGGCCGAGGCTGGACCGCAAGACTTGAGCCCGTTCCGCTCAACCGAGCGGTCACCACGAATTTCGGAGGCACCAACCATGGCTCGTGCGGTCGGCATCGACCTCGGGACCACCAACTCCGTCGTCGCCGTCCTCGAGGGCGGGGAGCCGACGGTCATCGCCAACTCGGAGGGCGCGCGCACCACCCCCTCCGTCGTGGCGTTCGCACGCAACGGCGAGGTCCTCGTAGGCCAGTCCGCGAAGAACCAGGCCGTCACCAACTCGGACCGGACCTTCCGCTCGGTCAAGCGCCACATCGGCAGCGACTGGAAGACCCCGGACATCGACGGCAAGACCTACAGCACGCAGGAGATCTCCGCGCGCGTGCTGCAGAAGCTCAAGAGGGACGCCGAGTCCTACCTCGGTGAGGAGATCACCGACGCGGTGATCACGGTCCCCGCGTACTTCGAGGACGCGCAGCGCCAGGCCACCAAGGAGGCCGGTCAGATCGCGGGCCTCAACGTCCTGCGCATCGTGAACGAGCCCACCGCGGCGGCGCTGGCCTACGGCCTGGACAAGGGCGAGACCGAGCAGACGATCCTCGTCTTCGACCTCGGCGGCGGCACGTTCGACGTGTCCCTGCTGGAGATCGGCGACGGCGTCGTGGAGGTCAAGGCCACCAACGGCGACAACCACCTCGGTGGTGACGACTGGGACGAGCGGATCGTCACCTGGCTCGTCGACAAGTTCAAGAGCAGCCAGGGCATCGACCTGACCAAGGACAAGATGGCCGGGCAGCGTCTGCGTGAGGCGGCCGAGAAGGCGAAGATCGAGCTCTCCAGCTCGAACAACGCCACCATCAACCTGCCCTACATCACGGTCGACTCGGACAAGAACCCGCTGTTCCTGGACGAGACCCTGTCGCGCGCCGAGTTCCAGCGCATCACCCAGGACCTGCTGGACCGCACCCGTGCACCGTTCAACCAGGTGGTCAAGGACGCAGGCATCTCCGTCGGCGACATCGACCACGTGGTGCTGGTCGGCGGCTCCACCCGCATGCCCGCCGTCACCGAGCTCGTCAAGGAGCTGACCGGCGGCAAGGAGCCCAACAAGGGAGTCAACCCGGACGAGGTCGTGGCCGTCGGCGCCACCCTGCAGGCCGGTGTGCTGCGCGGTGAGGTCAAGGACGTCCTCCTGCTGGACGTCACCCCGCTGTCCCTCGGCATCGAGACCAAGGGCGGCGTGATGACCAAGCTCATCGAGCGCAACACCACCATCCCCACCAAGAAGAGCGAGATCTTCACGACGGCGGACGACAACCAGCCGTCCGTGCAGATCCAGGTCTTCCAGGGCGAGCGCGAGATCGCGGCCTACAACAAGAAGCTCGGCATGTTCGAGCTGACCGGCCTGCCGCCCGCCCCCCGGGGCGTGCCGCAGATCGAGGTCTCCTTCGACATCGACGCCAACGGCATCGTGAAGGTCACCGCGATCGACAAGGGCACCGGCAAGAGCCAGGACATGACGATCACCGGCGGCTCGGCCCTGAGCAAGGACGAGATCGACCGCATGATGGCCGAGGCCGAGGCGCACGCCGCCGAGGACGCCAAGCGTCGTGAGGAGGCCGAGGTCCGCAACCAGGCCGAGACGCTGGTCTACCAGACCGAGAAGTTCCTCAAGGACAACGAGGAGAAGGTCCCGGCGGACGTCAAGGACTCCGTGACCTCCGGGCTGGACGAGGTGAAGGAGGCCCTGAAGGGCACCGACGCCGAGGCCGTCAAGTCCTCGATGGAGAAGCTCGCCACCGAGTCGCAGAAGCTCGGCCAGGCGCTCTACCAGCAGCCGGGCGCCGAGGGTGCCCCCGCCGGTGACGCCGGACCCACCCCGGACGACGGCCAGAAGGCGGACGACGACGTGGTGGACGCCGAGATCGTCGACGACGAGGAGAAGAAGGACAAGTGAGCACTCCCTACGGATCCGACCGCAGGCCGGGCCCGGAGGGGGAGCAGGAGGAGCCGGTCCGCTTCACGGACCGGCGCCGGATCGACCCCCTGACGGGGGAGGTCCGGACCCCCGGGAACACCGGGGCGGGTGGCGCCTTCCAGGGCGCCACCGCCCCGCCCGGGGCTCCGCCCACACCGGAGGCCGAGCCGGAGATCGAGCTGGAGGACCCGCGCATCGCGGACCTCGAGAAGCAGCTCGAGGAGCGCACGAACGACCTCCAGCGGGTCAACGCCGAGTACGCGAACTACCGACGCCGGGTGGACCGGGACCGGGAGGCCGTGCTGATCGGGGCGAAGGTCTCCTTCGTGTCCGACCTGCTCACCGTGTTGGACGACATCGCCCGCGCGGAGCAGCACGGCGACCTGACCGGCCCGTTCAAGTCGGTCGCGGACAAGATCGTCAACGTGGCGCGGGGGCTCGGTCTCGAGTCCTTCGCCGTGGAGGGCGAGCTGTTCGAGCCGGCCGTGCACGAGGCCGTGCAGCACGAGCCCGCCGAGGCCCCCGGCCCCACGGTCACCGTGCTCACCGCGGTGCTGCGCCAGGGTTACCGGATCGCCGACCGGGTGCTCCGCCCGGCGATGGTCACGGTGGCGGACCGGCCGGACACCGCGCCGGAGACCGAGGCCGACGCACCGGCCGCACCGACTACTGAGGACTGAGAGGAGGCGGGATGACCCAGCGGGACTGGATCGAGAAGGACTTCTACCGTGAGCTGGGCGTCTCGTCCACGGCGTCGGACTCGGAGATCAAGAAGGCGTACCGGAAGCTCGCCCGCGAGCTGCACCCGGACGCCAACCCGGGGGACGCCAAGGCGGAGGCCCGGTTCAAGGCCGTCTCCGAGGCCTACGGCGTGCTCGGCGACGCCGCGAAGCGCAAGGAGTACGACGAGACCCGCGCGCTCTTCGCGGGCGGCGGGATGCCGGGCGGCTTCGGCGGCGGGCAGGGCTTCCCGGGTGGGTTCTCCCAGGGCGGCGCCCAGGGCTTCGACCTGAACGACCTGTTCGGGCAGGCGGGCCGCGGGGGCGGCGGCGGGGCCGGTGGCCTCGGCGACCTCTTCGGCGGCCTGTTCGGCAACCGGGGCGGCGCCGGGCCCGCCCCCGGCATGCAGCGGGCCCAGCAGGGCTCGGACGTCGAGAGCTCGTTGACCATCCCGTTCGAGGACGCGGTCCGCGGCGCCACCATGACGCTGACCGTGACCTCGCCCGGGACCTGCGACACCTGCCACGGCAGCGGGGCGCGCCCCGGCACCGGCTCGCACACCTGCCGGGTGTGCGGCGGGTCCGGGTTCGTGAACCGCTCCGAGGGCGCGTTCGCGATGTCGGAGCCCTGCCGCGAGTGCCGCGGCACCGGGTCCGTGGTCGACGACCCGTGCCCCGAGTGCCACGGGGACGGCGTCAGCACCAAGGCGCGGCCGCTGACCGTCCGCATCCCCGCGGGCGTGGAGGACGGCCAGCGCATCCGGCTGGCGGGCAAGGGTGGCCCGGGGCGCTTCGGCGGCCCGGCCGGTGACCTGTACGTCAAGCTGAAGGTGACACCGCACCGGCTGTTCGGCCGATCGGCCAAGAACGGCAACGATCTCACGCTGAAGGTTCCCGTGACCTTCCCCGAGCTCGTCTCCGGTGCGACGCTGACGGTGCCCACGCTCGACTCGACGGTGTCGCTCAAGATCCCCGCGGGGACCGCGAGCGGCCGGACCTTCCGGGTCCGCGGGCGCGGGGTGCAGGCGAAGAAGGGTGCGGGCGACCTCCTCGTCACCGTCGAGGTGGCCGTGCCGCAGCGGCTGGACGACGCCGCGACCGAGGCGCTGCAGGCGTACTCGGACGCGACGAAGTCCTTCGATCCGCGGGCCGACCTGCTCGCGCGATAGGAGGAGGTGCACGATGACCGACGGGACGGGCCCGCTCCCCCCGGGAGCGAGCCAGGACACCCCTGTCTTCGTCATCTCCATCGCCGCCGAGCTCTCCGGGCTGCACGCCCAGACGCTGCGCAGCTACGACCGGCTGGGGCTGGTGAGCCCCGGCCGGTCGCCCGGCGGCGGCAGGCGCTACTCGGCGCGGGACATCGCGCTGCTCCGCGAGGTGCAGCGGCTCTCCCAGGAGGAGGGCGTGAACCTCGCCGGGGTGAAGCGGATCATCGAGCTCGAGCAGCTGGTGGACGACCTGAAGGAACGGGTGGCCCAGCTGCACGAGGAGCTCGCCGCCGCCCACGCGGCGACCGAGCAGGCGATGATGCAGGGCGGCTACCGCCGCGGCGACCTGGTCCCGGTGGACCGGGGCGCCCAGGTCGTGGTCTGGCAGCCGCGCCAACCCCGGCGCAAACCCGAGAAGTGACCTCGAACGGCACCCGAGAGGGTGCCGTTCGCGCGTTCAGGCCTGCTGCGCGGCGGCGCCGTAGAGCGACACGAGCTGGTTGCCGAACAGCAGGGTGTCGATCGGCCCGAGCAGGAGCGTGACGAGCGCGCCGAGCCGCGGGTGCTTCTCGGTGAACGACAGCGCGTCCCCGGTCTCGTGGTCGAGGCTCAGCTCGCCATCCGCGAAGCGGTGCACCACCGCCGCGGCCCGCACCTGCACCGAGTCCAGAGCGGACAGCGCTGCCAGTGCGGCGGCGGGCTCGGTCCCGGTGATCACGACGACGTTCTCGGCCATGGACCGACGCTACCGCCGCGACACCGTGCCGCGCCCGACGGACCGTGCCGCCGGCCCGCGCCGTCGGATCTGCGCCGTCGGTCGTGCGCCGGACCTGCGCCGCGCCACCGGACCGTCACGCCGGACCCTGGCCGCCGGGTCGGGCCGCGGTGCGTCGCGCCTGCAGGCCGATCACCGCGGCACCGAGCAGGGGCACGGCGGCGAGCACCGACCATGCCACCACCGGCGGGGCGACTGCGGGATCCAGCAGCGCTCCCACCACCGTGCTGCCCACCAGCACCGCCACCCCGCCCGCCGAGGCGACCACCCCGAAGTAGGCGCCGAGCCGCCGCTCCCCGGCCAGCCGCGGGACGAGGTCCTGGGCGATCGGGACCGCCAGCATCTGGCCCGCGGTGAGCAGGACCACGAACGCGACGGACGGCCAGAGCGCCGCCGCGGGCAGCGCCGCCGCCACCACCGCGAACCCCAGCGCCATCAGACAGAAGCCGAGGACGAGCGCACGGACGCCGCGCGCATGGTCCGCTCCGCCTCCGCCGGACCGCCGCGCCCAGCGCGTCACCGGCAGCTGGCCCGCGATCACCAGTACCGAGGCGACCACGAAGAGCCAGCCCAGGGCCCCCGGCGACCCGACCCGGGAGAGCTCGGCGGGCAGCGCCAGGTAGAGCTGGTTGTAGCAGAGGAGGGAGGCCGAGTAGCCCGCCGCGAAGGCGAGGAACCGGCGGTTGGCCATCACCTCCCGCCAGCCCGCGAGGACCGGTTCCCCGGCGTGCGCGCCCGGCCGCCGCGGCAGCCAGACCAGGTGCCCGAGCAGGATCAGCACGAACACGCCTGCGGCGGTCAGGCACGCCAGCCGGAAGTCGACGAGCAGGAGCGCGGTGCCCACCAGCGGCCCGACGACCGTCCCGACCTGCCCGCTCACGGCGAACATGGCGAACACGTCCGCTCGCGTGATCTCCCCGTCCGCCTCCAGCCCGCCCGCCTCGCGGGCGATCGAGGACTCGACGGCGGGCGAGAACAGCGCGGCGGCGAAGCCGGTGAGCAGCGCCCCGGCGACCACCCCGGCCAGGGTGTCGGACAGGCCGAGCAGCACGAAGCCCAGCACGCGCAGCACACAGCCCGTCAGCACGACGGGCTTCGCGCCCCACCGGTCCGCCAGGGCGCCCCCGACCACGAACAGCCCCTGCTGGCTGAACGTCCGCAGCCCCAGCACGAGCCCGACCGTGCCGCCCGCGAGCGCGAGGTCGTCGATGAGGTGTACCGCGAGGTACGGCAGCACCATGTAGAAGCCGACGTTGAAGGCCAGCTGGGTGCCGACCAGCAGGCGCATGACGGGCGGCAGCCTGCCGAAGCCTGCCAGTGCGCCGAGGCGGCGCAGACCGGTCGGTGCGGCGGGATCGGGCATAATCGCCTAGTAGTAGCATCTGCATCTCACTTGTGACAGTGCCTGTGCTGTGGCATCCATGCAGGTCCACGCACATCATTGACAGTCCGTTCAGATGAACGCACGATCATCCGCGGCCCTGATCCCGATCCCCGAGAGGCCTGCGATGCGCACCCCGAAGCGGTTCCTGGCCGCCGTGGCCCTCGTCGGCCTGCTCGCAGGTTGCGGAGGCGGAGCGGCGCCCACGGGTGCCCCCGTGGCGGACGGTGAACTGCGGCTGGCCGCACAGTTCGCCCCCCGCTCCGGCTACGGGATGGACACCGACGACGCCTTCGTCGTCGCCCAGCTCGGCGCCACCGAGGCGCTGGTCAGGGCCGGGTCGGACGGCACGGCGCAGCCCGGCCTGGCGACCTCCTGGGAGCAGCGGGGCGCGACGTGGCGGTTCACCCTGCGTCCCGGCGTCACCTTCCACGACGGCACCCCGCTCACCCCCGCAGCCGTGGTGAACGCCCTCACCTGGGTCGCGGGGGTCTCCGCTCCGCCGCGGGCGATCCGTGGCATCGGGCTGCAGGCCGCCGAGGCGGGGTTGGACGCCGTCACCGTGACGACCACCACGCCGGACCCGATCCTCCCCCTGCGGCTGAGCAGCGTGAACACCGCGATCCTGGCGCCCTCGGCCTACACCGGCGGGCCGCCGTCGGTGATCGGCACCGGGACCGGGCCCATGCGCCTGGTCACCACCGACGGCACCCAGCAGGCGACCCTCGAGCGCCACGACGCCTACTGGGGCGGTCGGTCCCAGCTCGCGCGGGTCAGCGTGCGGTACGTCACCGATCCGGCGGCGCGCGCGCTGGCGCTGCGGGCCGGGGACGTGGACGTCGCCCAGGGGCTGCCGGAGTCCGCGCTCCTGGAGTTCAGCCCCGGCACGGGCTACGACGACCAGGCCGTGGCCGCGCCGCGCACCGTGTCGCTGATGCTGAACCAGAAGGGCGTGTTCGCCGACCTCCGGGTCCGGCAGGCCGTCGAGAAGGCGCTGGATCGGACCGCGCTCGCCGAGCAGGCGCTGGCCGGATCGGCGCTGCCTGCGCGCGAGCTCTTCGGGCCCGCGGTCGCGTGGGGGAGTCAGGAGCCGCCGCCCGCACCGGACGTCCCGGGTGCGAGGGCCCTGCTCGCGCAGGCCGGGTCCCCGCAGCTCACCGTGCGTCTGCAGACCTACCCGAACCGGCCCGAGCTGCCGACACTGGCGACGGCGGTGCAGGGGATGCTCCGCGAGGTCGGGATCGACGCACGGATCCAGATCGGCGAGTACGGCCCGCAGGAGCCCGCGCTGCTGGCGGGGGACTACGACATGTTCCTGCTGTCCCGCAACTACCTCACCGACGTCCCGGACGCCGGGTCCACCCTGGTCAGCGACTACTCCTGCGCGGGTTCGTACAACATCAACCAGTACTGCTCACCCGAGTTCGACGCGCTGCTGGGGCCGCTGGCGGCCACCGGCGACCCGGCAGGGCGGCAGGAGGTCTTCCGCGCCGCCGCCGCCAGGCTGACCGCCGACGTCGTCGGCGTGCCGCTGGTGCACTCGCAGGAGAACGCGGTGGCCAGAGGGGTCTCGGGCTTCGTCGTGGACCCGCTGTCCAAGCAGCTCGTCACTCCCGAGCTCACCCGCACGTCGTAGATGGGTGGTGTCCTGGCGCGCCGCTTGCTCGCCGCGCCGTGCGCGCTCGTCGTCGCCGCGCTGCTGATCTTCCTGCTGCCGCGGGTCGCCGGCGTCGACACCGTGCGGTCGGTGCTGCGCGGCCGGGTCGCGGAGGCCGAGCCCGATCCGGAGGTCGCCGCCCGGGTGAGCGCGGAGCTCGGCCTGGACCGCTCGTGGGTCGAGCAGTTCCTGCGCTGGCTGGGGCACGCCCTGACCGGTGACCTCGGGATCTCCTTCGCCACCCGGACCGCGGTCGCCCCCCGGGTCGGCGCCGCGCTCGAGGTCTCGGCGGTGCTGGCCGCGCTCACGCTGCTGGTCGCGGGGCTCGTGGGGATCCCGCTGGGGGTCCGGGCCGCGCGCCGCCCGGGTGGGCTCGCCGACCGCGCGGTCACCGGGTTCTCCGTGCTCGGCGTGGCGGTGCCGGAGTTCGTGCTGGCCCCGGTGCTGGTCCTGCTGCTCGCGATCGCCGTCCCCCTGCTCCCGGCGACGGGCTGGGGCGCCCCCGGGCAGGCCGTCCTGCCCGTGCTCACCCTCGCCGCCTTCCCCACCGCGCTGGCCGCGCAGCTCACCCGCGCCGAGACGCTCGACGCCCTCGGCCGACCGCATGTCGCCGTCGCCCTCGCCAAGGGGATAGGCGCCTCGCGGCTGGTCTGGCGGCACGGGGCGCGGCTCGCCCTGACCGGGGTGACGGCTCTGTCCGGGATGTTCTTCGCGGGGCTGCTCGGCGGGGCCGTGGTCGTCGAGGTGTCCTTCGGGATCCCCGGGCTCGGCAGGCTGCTCTACGACGCCGTGTCGGGCCAGGACCTGCCGATGCTGCAGGCCGGGCTGCTCGCCGTCGTCGCGGTGGCGGTGGTCGGCGGGATCGGCGCCGAGCTGCTGCAGCTCGCCCTCGATCCGGTTGCACGCAGCGAGGCGGAGTCGTGAGGCGTGCGCCCGTCCTGGTGGTGGTCCTGTTCGTGGTCGCCGCCCTCCTCCCACTCGACGCCCTGACAACGGACCTGGCCGACCGCTTCGCCGGGCCGTCCCTCGCCCATCCCCTCGGCACCGACAACCTGGGTCGGGACGTCCTCGCCCGGCTGGTGGTCGGCACCCGGCTCTCGGTCTGGTTCACCCTCGGGGCGACGCTGCTCTGCGCGGTGACCGGGACCCTGTTGGGGCTGCTCGCGGGCTACGCGGGCGGGGTCGCGGGCCAGGCCCTCCAGCGCGTGCTCGACGTGCTCGTGGCCATCCCCACGATCATCGTCGGCCTGGTCGTGGCGGCGGTGCGCGAGCCCGGCACGGGCACCCTGCTGATCGCGGTCCTGCTCACCGGCTGGACGCCCTTCGCGCGGCTGGCCTACCAGCTCACCCTGCGCGAACGTGCCCGCGAGTACGTCGAGGGGGCGGTCGCGCTGGGTGCCGGACCCGGGCGGATCACGCTGGTCCACATCCTGCCGAACGCGATCCGCCCGCTCGCCGCGCACGCCTGCCTGCGGTTCGCGAACGTGCTGCTCTCGCTGGCCGGGCTGTCGTTCCTGGGGCTCGGCGCGCCGCCGCCGACCCCCGAGTGGGGCGCGATGCTCGCGGAGGGGCGGCAGTACCTGTTCGCCGCGCCGCAGCTGGTGCTGGTGCCCGCGGTGGCCGTCGTCGGGACGGCGCTGCTGGTCACCCTGCTCGGGCGGCGACTGGAGCGGCGGTGGTCCGGCAGCTAGGGTGCTGTTGCAAAGTACTTGCGAGAGAGGGTCCGGATGGCGGTCACGAGCGCAGGCGGACGGCGGAGCGGCGAGGTCCGGCCGGAGTGGAAGGACACCCTCGGAGGGGTGGGTGTCGTTCCTCCGGTCGTCACGGACCTGCGGGCCGGGCTCGCGGCGGCGGGCGCCGCGCTCGTGGCCGACTACGCGACCGATCCCGAGCGGCTGGTCGACGCCGCCGCCACTGCGCTCGGCGGCGCGCTGCGAGAGCTGTTCGGCGTCCGGCCCCAAGGTGGCCCGGACGCTCCGCCGCTGGGTCTGCACTCGGACGGGGCGAACGTCGTCGTCGACGTGGCGGGACACGCCGTCCGGCTCCGGCACCCGGACGAGGACTGGCTGCTCATGCTGTGCGGGCGGGCCGCGGACGAGGGCGGCGACTCGGTGCTGGTCGACGGGTACGCGCTGGTCGAGGCGTTGCGCACGGCCGCGGAGCCGGAGCTGCGGGAGGTGCACGACTTCCTGGTCCGCACGGACGTCGACTTCTTCGGCTCGTGGACGACCCCCGCCCGAGGGGTCCCGACCACCCCGCTGGTCCGCCGGTTCGTCGAGCACACCCGCGGGGGCAGACGGATCGTGCGCGCGAGCGACTACGCGGCGCCCGTCCCGCGCTCGCCGGAGTGGGACCGCGAGCTGGCGCTGATCGAGCGGTACGCGGACGTCCTCGCCACCGCGATGGATCTCGCCCCGCGCTTCCGGCTGGACGCGGGCGACCTGTTCGCCCTGGACAACTACCGCTTCCTGCACGGTCGCGACGGCTACCGCGGCGAGCGCACCCTGCACGTCCTGACCGTGCGCACCACCGAGGCGGCGTAGCGAGGGCGATAGCGTTCCCCCGTGGAACTGCTGATCGTCGGGGTTCTCGGTCTGCTCGCGATCGCGGCGGCCTCCGCACTCTCGGACCGCTTCGGGGTGGCGACGCCGCTGGTGCTGGTGGTGCTCGGGCTCGGGGTGAGCCTCGTGCCCGGTGTCCCGGCGGTCGAGGTGGATCCGGAGTGGATCCTCGCGGGCATCCTGCCGCCGCTGCTGTTCTCCAGTGCGGTCGCGATGCCCACGATGGACTTCCGGCGCGAGCTCGGCGCGATCAGCGGGCTGTCGGTGCTGCTCGTCGTGCTGTCCACCGTGGTGATCGGGTTCGTGGTGCACGCCCTGGTCCCCGACCTCGGCCTGGCCGCCTCCCTCGCGCTCGGGGCGATCCTCAGCCCCACCGACGCCGTCGCCACGTCCATCGTGCGGAAGGTGGGCGTCGCGCCCCGGATCACCACCGTGCTGGAGGGCGAGAGTCTGCTCAACGACGCCACCGCGCTCGTCGTGCTGCGTGCGGCCATCGCCGCCACGGCCGCGTCGGTCTCGGTCGGCGGGGTGCTCGCCGACTTCGCGATCGCCGTGGTCGTCGCCGCGGTGGTGGGGCTCTCGGTCGGGCGGCTCGGGCTGCTGGTGCGCTCGCGGATCCGGCAGGCGCCGGTGAGCACGGTCGTCTCCTACGCGATCCCGTTCGCCGCCGCGATCCCGGCCGAGGAGCTGCACGGGTCCGGGCTGGTGGCGGCCGTCGTCGCGGGGCTGGTCACGGGTCAGGGGGCGATCCGGTACCTCTCCCCGCAGCACCGGCTGTCCGACCGGCAGAACTGGCGGACCGTGGAGGTGGTGCTCGAGGGCGCGATCTTCCTGCTCATGGGCCTCGAGCTGACGACGGTGGTGACCGCCCTGCGCGCCGACGGCGACTCCGCCCGGCTCGGGGTCGGTCTCGCGGCCCTCGCGCTGGTGCTCACCGTGGTGGTGCGCGCGGTGTTCACCGCCCCGCTGGTCGTGGTCCAGCGCCGCTTCGCCCGCCGCGGCGAGACGCTGCGGCCCGCTCTGGAGGGGGTGGACGAGAAGCTGGAGCTCGGCTCCACCGTCGAGTTCCGCGGTCGCAGCCGCGAGATCGACGACCCGGCGCGGGTCGCGCGGTTCCGCGGCAGGTTGCGCCGCAAGATCGCGGACATCGACCATCTGCTCGACGAGCCGATCGGCCCGCGGGAGGGTGCGGTGCTCGTCTGGGCCGGGATGCGCGGTGCGGTCACGCTCGCGGCCGCGCAGACGCTGCCCGAGGACACCCCGCTGCGCTCGCTGCTGGTCTTCGTCGCGTTCCTCGTCGCCGCCTCGTCGTTGCTGCTCCAGGGCGGGACGCTGGCGTGGTTCGTGCGTCGGGTCCGGCCGGCGCGCCCGGATCCCGAGGACCTCACGGCCGAGCGGGAGGAGCTCGTGTCCCGGATGCGCGCCGCGAGTCGCGAGGTCCTGGAGCGGCACTCCGCGAACCCCACCGTCGCGGCGTTCCTCGAACGCACCTCGGAGGAGGTGCAGCGGCCCGATCCGGCGGAGTTCAGGGTCCTGATGCTGGACATGATCGAGGCCCAGCGGGCCGCGCTCGTGGCGGCCCGCGCGGAGGGCACCTTCGCCTCCGCCGTGCTCACCGCCGCCCTGGAGAACCTGGACGCCGAGCAGATCAGCATCGAGCTCCGCGCGGGCTGACCCTCCGTGTCGTCACGGCCGCGTCGAGCGCATGCAGCGCCCCTAGCCGGCCCGACCGGGCTCAGCGGCGGAAAGCCCGCACGCCGAGGGCCAGCCAGCCCAGGGCGATCAGGATGACCCACACCCCGGTGACCATGACCCCGAACCCGCTGGCCAGCGCGCCGAGGTAGAGCAGCAGGCAGAGGGCCAGCGCCGCGTAGGTGACCGTCAGCGGACGGTCCGTGCGGACCGCCCGGCGCACCACCGGCCAGGTCTGGCGGGGCAGGTCGCGGGTGGTCCACCAGACCAGCGCCGCGGTCAGGACGAGGACGATCCCGGCGGAGACCCGCGCCCCCGTCGCCGAGGACAGCGAGGCGCCGAGGGTGAACAGGGTCGCCACGAACAGCCACATCCGCAGGCGCCAGGACAGCTGCCACAGCACCACGACGACGGTCCGCATCACCTCGGGCATCGTCGGGTCGAGCCGCCCGGCCGCGATCAACCCGGCGAGGGCCTGGGCGGGGCGGCGCGTGCGGGCGTCGAGCAGGGCGAGGTCGTGCCGGGCCGCCGCGTTCTCCGGGTCGATCCGCAGCGTGGCCTCGTACTCCTGCCGCGCCAGGTCCCGGTGGGCCCGGTCCCTGAGGTCGCTCGCGCAGTCCGCGAGCAGCAGGTGCGCGCTCGCCGAGTCCGGCTCCAGCTCGACGACCCGCCGCGCGACCCGCACCGCGTCCGCGGTCCGGCCCGCCCGCTGCAGCACCTTGGCGTAGCCGTGCGCGGCGGCGGGCTCCTCCGGCTCCAGCGTGACGGACGCGTACCCGGCCTCCACCGCCTCCGCGTGCCTGCCGAGCATCGACAGGTGCAGGGCGCGGAGCCGGTGCGGTCGTTCCAGCTGCGGGCCCGCGGCGCAGGCGGCCTCGGCGGCGGCCAGGCCCTCGTCGTACCGCTCGGCCAGCAACATCGTCGACGACAGCGTGCCCAGCAGCCGCGGGTCCCCCGGCTCCAGGGCGAGCGCCTCGCGCGCGGCCCGTTCGGCGTCCTCGACGCGACCGAGCTGCCCGAGCTGCTCGGCGCGCAGCGCGAGGTCGAAGGGCGAGGTCGGCGGAGTCACAGCCGCCGGTTCCGCTTCAGGTAGGCGGCGAGGTCGTCGTAGCTGCCGTCGTGGTCGGCGAACAGGGCCACGTTGCGGGCGGTGGCGAACCACGGCCCGGTGCTGGGCTGGATCTCCTTCAGCGCGGCGAGCAGGTCCTTCATCGTGAGCGGCCGGACCTGGCCGGAACGCATCGAGTCGGCGAGGGCCCGCTCGGCCGCGGTCTCGCAGAGGTGGGTCAGGTCGGCGCCGGAGAAGTGCTCGGTGGCCTTGACCAGCTTGCCCAGGTCGATCCCCTCGACGGGCCGCTTCTCCAGCAGCCGGCGCAGGATCGCGGCGCGCGCGGGCTCGTCCGGGGGGAGGACCAGCAGCATCCGGTCGAAGCGGCCGGGGCGGCGCAGCGCGGAGTCGATGTCCCACGGGTGGTTGGTGGCGCCGAGGACGTAGAGGCCGTCGTTCTCGCCGGACATCTCCGCCAGCAGCGTGTTGACCGTGTTCCGCAGCGACGAGCTGTGGGTGAGGTGGCTGCGCTTCTGGCCCAGCGCGTCCACCTCGTCGAAGAACAGCACGTGCGGGGTCTTCCGCCGGGCCGCGGCGAAGATCGCGGCCAGGTTCTTCTCGGAGCTGCCCGTCCACATGTCGAGGACGTCCGAGATCCCGATCTCGGTGAAGCTCGCGCCCAGCTCGCCCGCCACCGCGCGGGCGAGGAAGGTCTTGCCGCAGCCCGGCGGGCCGTAGAGCAGCAGCCCGCCGCCTGCGCTCTTGCCGAAGGCCCGGGCCATCTCCGGGTTGCGCATCGGGCCGAGGAAGGACAGCTCGAGGCGCTCCTTGACCTGCTCCATCCCGCCGACGTCCGCCAGCCGCACGTCCGGGCGCACCGCCCGGTCGACCTCCTCGGTCACCGGGTCCCCGCTGACGAACGCGGGCTCGGGCGAGATGTCCGCGACCTGCTGCTCGGCGTTCGCCCAGTCGAACCGCGCGGGGTCGCCGTCCGCGGGCTCGGGCAGCGAGCGCACGGGGAACGGCTCCGTCGGCGGGTTGACGACGGGCAGCGGCTTGGTGTCCGGGTTCTGCGGGCCCGCCATCGTGGCCGTGATCCGCTGCAGCAGGGCCAGCGCCGCGGGGTCCCCCGGCGCGTGGGACAGCGCGGTGCTGGTGTGCTGCAGCGCCTCCGGCGCCCGGCCACGCGCGAGCAGCAGCTCGGCGACGTGCAACCGGAGCGGGATGTCCGCGGGTGCCGCCTCGACGGCGGCGAGCAGGCTGGAGAGCAGCGGATCGGTCATCGGGTCCAGTATCTCCCCCCGCGGAAAATTCTTGCCCTTGAGTGGAACAGACTCAAGTTTCCTGCCGTTGGACAGAGCGATGGGGCTACCCTGGCGGGTGGCCCGGAGACCCGCACGATCCGAGGAGAACATCGGTGGACTCGTTCAACCCCACCACCAAGACCCAGCAGGCGATCTCGGCGGCCGTCCAGGCCGCTGCGCTCGCGGGGAACCCGGACGTCGGTCCCACTCACCTGCTCGGAGCCTTGCTGGCCCAGGGTGACGGGATCGCCGCGCCGCTGCTGTCCGCCGTCGGCGCGGACCCGACGCAGATCAGGGCCGAGCTGGGCCGGCTCGGCAGCCGGCTGCCCAGCGCGGCGGGCTCGACCGTCGCCGCCCCCCAACTCAACCGCGAAGGGCTCGCGGCCATCTCGGCCGCCCAGCAGCTCGCGACCGAGATGGGGGACGAGTACGTCTCGACCGAGCACCTGCTCGTCGGCCTGGCCGACAAGGGCGGGCCGGTGGCCCAGCTGCTCACGCGGCACGGGGCCACCCCCGAGGCGCTGCGCGAGGCCTTCGCCAAGGTCCGCGGCTCGTCCCGGGTGAGCAGCCCGGATCCCGAGAGCACCTACCAGGCCCTGGAGAAGTACGGCCAGGATCTCACCGCGCGGGCCCGCGAGGGCAAGCTGGACCCCGTCATCGGGCGGGACACCGAGATCCGGCGCGTGGTGCAGGTACTGTCGCGGCGCACCAAGAACAACCCGGTGCTGATCGGCGAGCCCGGCGTCGGCAAGACCGCGATCGTGGAGGGCCTGGCCCAGCGGATCGTGGCCGGGGACGTCCCGGAGTCGCTGCGCGGCAAGCGCGTCGTCGCCCTGGACCTGGGCTCGATGGTCGCGGGCGCGAAGTACCGCGGCGAGTTCGAGGAGCGGCTCAAGGCCGTCCTGAAGGAGATCACGGACTCGGCCGGTGAGGTCATCACCTTCATCGACGAGCTGCACACCATCGTCGGCGCGGGCGCGTCCGGCGAGGGCGCGATGGACGCCGGCAACATGATCAAGCCGATGCTCGCTCGCGGCGAGCTGCGCATGGTCGGTGCCACCACGCTGGACGAGTACCGCCAGCACATCGAGAAGGACCCCGCCCTGGAGCGGCGGTTCCAGCAGGTGCTGGTGGGCGAGCCGTCGGTGGAGGACACCGTCGGCATCCTGCGCGGGCTCAAGGAGCGCTACGAGGTGCACCACGGCGTCCGGATCATGGACGCCGCGCTCGTCGCCGCCGCCACGCTGTCGGACCGCTACATCACCGCGCGGTTCCTGCCGGACAAGGCGATCGACCTGGTCGACGAGGCCGCGTCCCGGCTCCGCATGGAGATCGACTCCCGCCCCGTCGAGATCGACACGGTCGAGCGCTCCGTGCGCAGGCTGGAGATCGAGGAGATGGCGCTGGAGAAGGAGTCCGACGCCGCGTCCGCGGACCGCCTCACCGCCCTGCGCGCCGAGCTGGCCGAGCAGCGCGAGGAGCTCTCCGCGCTGACCGCCCGCTGGCAGAACGAGAAGGGTGCGATCGAGAGCACCCGCGAGCTCAAGGAGCAGCTCGAGCAGCTGCGCGGGGAGTCGGAGCGCGCCGAGCGGGACGGTGACCTGGGTCGGGCCGCGGAGCTGCGCTACGGGCGCATCCCGCAGCTGGAGAAGGAGCTCGCCGAGAAGACCGCCGTCGTCGAGCAGCACGAGGACGTCATGCTCAAGGAGGAGGTCGGCCCGGACGACGTCGCGGACGTCGTCAGCGCGTGGACCGGCATCCCCGCGGGCCGCATGCTCGAGGGCGAGACCGCGAAGCTGCTGCGCATGGAGGAGGAGCTGGGCAAGCGCGTCGTCGGGCAGTCCGAGGCCGTGCGCGCCGTGTCGGACGCCGTCCGCCGCGCCCGCGCCGGGATCGCGGACGAGAACCGGCCCACCGGGTCGTTCCTCTTCCTCGGCCCCACCGGCGTCGGCAAGACCGAGCTGGCCAAGGCGCTCGCCGGGTTCCTGTTCGACGACGAGCGGGCGATGGTCCGCATCGACATGAGCGAGTACTCGGAGAAGCACTCCGTCGCCCGCCTCGTCGGTGCCCCTCCCGGCTACGTCGGCTACGACCAGGGCGGCCAGCTCACCGAGGCCGTGCGGCGCAGGCCGTACTCGGTCGTGCTGTTCGACGAGGTCGAGAAGGCCCACCCGGACGTCTTCGACACGCTCCTGCAGGTGCTGGACGACGGTCGCCTGACGGACGGCCAGGGCCGGACCGTCGACTTCCGGAACACGATCCTGGTGCTGACCTCCAACCTGGGCAGCCAGGCGATCGCGAACCCGGGGCTGGACGACCGGGAGCGCCGCGACGCGGTCATGTCGGTGGTGCGCGGGCACTTCAAGCCCGAGTTCCTCAACCGGCTGGACGACGTCGTGGTCTTCCACGCGCTGTCCACCGAGGAGCTCACGCACATCGTGGACATCCAGCTGGACGTCCTGCGGACGAGGCTGGCCAAGCGCCGCCTGGTCCTGGAGGTCTCCGACGGTGCCCGCGAGTGGCTGGCGATGAACGGCTTCGACCCGGTCTTCGGCGCCCGCCCGCTGCGCAGGCTGGTGCAGAGCAGCATCGGCGACCAGCTCGCCAAGGAGCTGCTGAGCGGCCGGGTCCGCGAGGGCGACACCGTCCGCGTGGACCTGGACCCGACGGCCGAGGGCGGCACCGGCGGCCTGATCGTCGGCAAGGGCATCCCCGCCGCCCTGTAACCCTCCCGCCGAGATGAACCCCGGTGTCCTTCGATCATGGTCGAGACGACACCGGGGTTCCTCTCGGCATCGGGGGCGTTCGCGATCGTGAACCGTTCCTGCGAAACCGGCCCCGGCTCGCCCCTGCCTCCTACGTTTCGGCGCATGGAGACCGACGGGCGGGCCTGGCTCGCCGACTACCGCCGCCGGCTGGACGACCTGCGCGGCAGGGCGGAGCGGGTGCAGGCCGAGATCAGCGCGCTGAGCGCCACCGCGACCAGCCCGGACGGCGCGGTGCGGGCCACGGTCGGGCACACCGGGGCGTTGCGCGACCTCGCCTTCGGTGCCGCCGCCGACCTCCTGCCCCGCGAGCGCCTCGCCGCACTGGTCGTGGCCACCACCGCGGACGCCGCCGCCGAGGTCGCCCGCCGGGCCGAGCAGGCCCTCGGCCCGTTGCTCGACCGATGACCGGGCCCGGCCGCGCGGACGGGGCGCCGTCGTGACCGCGCCCCTTCCCGAGGGCGGGTTCGGTGTGGACACCGACCTGCTCCTCTCCCACGCGGCCGACCGCGAGCGCGCCGCGACCGCGGTGGCGGCGTACTCCGCTCCCGATCCGGTCGCCGAGGACGCGTTCGGACTGGTCGGGCGGGTGTTCGCGGCGGGGGCGTCCGCCGCCGCGGCAGCGGGCGCCGAGGCCCTCGCCGGGGTCTCCGCCGAGTTCCGCCGCACCGCGGCGGCGCTGCGGGAGGCTGCCGCGGACTACCGCGCGGCGGACACCGCGGTCGTCACCGCCCTGGGCGCGGTGGGTCGGCGATGAGACGCGGGCCGTGGGGGCGGCGGTCCCGCAGGTGCCCCGGGGAAGTCGATGGCTGAGTCGATGGCCGAGTCGATGGCCGAGTCGATGGCTGAGTCGATGGCTGGGCCGGGGGTCCTCGAGGGTGCGGGGGTCTTCTCCAGCGCGTCGGACCTGGCCGGGGCAGTCCAGGGCGGCGATCCCGGGGCGATCCTGGTCACCGGGGCCGGTGTCGTCCTCGACGCCGTCGACTTCGTCGGCGATCCCCTGGGCGAGTGGGTGTCCGCCGGGTTCGGCTGGTTGATCGAGCACGTCGACTGGCTGCGGGAACCGCTCGACGCGCTCACGGGGGATCCGCAGGCGATCACCGCCGCCGCGGACGGCTGGCTCCGCACCGCGGTGCTGCTCGGGGCCGAGGCCGCCGACCTGGACGCCGCCCCATCCTGGTCCGGTGCGGCGGCGAGCGAGTACGCCGCCGCGCAGCACCGACTCCGCGCCGGGCTGCGGGACGCCGCGGCCACGTGCGAGGGGGTCGCCGCGCGGATCGCGCGCAGCGGCGTCGCCGTGGCCACGGTTCGGGCACTGGTCCGGGACGCGATCGCGGACTTCCTCAGCGCCGCGGCACGGTGGCTCATGGCCACCCTGGCGTCGTCCGGCCTGGGGCTGCCTGCGCTGATCGCCGGCGTGGTCACCGAGGCGGTCGCGCTGGCGGGCAGGCTCCTGCTGCACGTGGAGCGGCTGCTCGCGGACCTCGTGGTGGAGGCCCGGGAGCTGCTGACCCGGGCGTCGTCGGTCCGCGAGCTCGTCACCGCCGCGGGCTCCCGGGCCGCCGACGGGGTGCCGCACGGGCCGATGCGCGACGCGGCGGTGGAATGGGGCAAGGCGGACACCGCCGCCCGCACCCGCGACGTGCCGGGCTGAGCCCGCCGTTCGGCGCGCCGTCGGTCACGTTCGGTGTGTTGCCCGGTCGGGTGATCGTGGCGCTCCCGGCTCCCGGGCGTCGACGGCGCTAGGGTCACGGGGTGGGTATCCCGTCGTGGGTGTGGTTCCTGATCGCGGTGGTGGCGCTGGTCGCGGGCGTCGCCCTCATCCTCGCCGACCGCCGCGCGGGCGGTGCGGCCGAACCGGGTGCCCGGGACCGTCGCCGGTGGGCCGCCGTGCACGACTGGGAGTTCCACGAGACCGATCCCGTCCTGCCCAGCCGCTGGCGCTACGGGACCGTGCAGAACGGCGGGCCCGGCCTGGCCCGCGCGGTCGCCACCGGTCTCGTGCCCACCCCCGAGGGCGGACGCACCGGGTACGTGTTCGACCACGAGCAGCAGAGCCGGGTGAACGCGGTCGTCGTGGCGGTGGAGCTGCGCGAGCCGCTGCCCGCGGCCGTCGAGCTGCGCCTGCCGTCCGCCCCGCTGCCGGACTCGCACGGTGGCGCCGGGCTGGACCTGCTCGAACCGGTCGGCGAGCGCTACTCGTTCGTCTCCGACGCGGACGCCATCCGCCCGTTGCTCACCCAGCGCGTCGCGGACGCCTCGGACGCGGTCGGGGACGACATCGAGCTGGTCTGGGCGGAGGAGTCCTGGGTGCTCGCCGCGGCCCCGGTCGACACCACCCCCGAGCGTGCCCAGGACCTGCTCGCCGACCTCGCCCAGGTCGCGACGGCCCTCGAGTCCGCGCTGGACTCCTCCCGCCACCCCGCCTGACCCGCCCCGCGGCGGTGAGTCACCCGCCCCGGCCGCGCACGGCATAGGCTCGGCCGCGTGCCCACCGCCTTGATCACCGGAGCGACCTCAGGCATCGGTGCCGCCTTCGCCGACCGGCTCGCCGCCGACGGTCGTGACCTCGTGCTCGTCGCCCGCACCGTCGAGCGGCTGGAGGAGGCCGCGGCGCGGTACCGGGAGTCCGGGGTCTCGGTCGAGGTCCTGCCCGCCGACCTGACCGACCCCCAGCAGCTCGCCCGGGTGGCGCGGCGGCTGGCGGACCCGGACGTGGCTCCGGTGGACCTACTGGTCAACAACGCGGGCATGGGGCAGGCCGGCTCGTTCGTCACCAGCTCGATCGAGGACCTGCAGCGCCAGCACGACCTCAACGTGACCAGCGTGCTGCGGCTTACCCGTGCCGTCGTCCCGGGCATGGTGGACCGGGGCCGCGGGTCGGTGGTCAACGTGTCCAGCGTGGCCGGGTTCCTGCCCGGCAGCGGATCGACCTACACCGCCGACAAGGCGTGGGTCACGGCGTTCACCGAGGGCGTCGCCGCGTCGCTGACCGGCACCGGGGTCAAGGCCCTGGCGCTGTGTCCCGGGTTCGTGCGCACCGAGTTCCACGAGCGGGCGGGCATCGACGCCGGCTCGCGCACCGGCCCGCTCTGGCTCGACGCCGCGCGGGTCGTCGACGACTGTCTGGCCGACCTGGCGGGTGGCCGGGTCGTCTCCGTACCCAGCCTGCAGTACAAGGCGATCTCCTCGGTCGTGGGCATGCTGCCCCGCCGGATCGTGCGCAGGCTGGTCGCCACCTTCGACCGGGAGCGCTAGGACTACATGAGCACCGACACCGACACCGACCGGCTGCGCCTCGCCGAGCTCGTCCGCGAGCTGGGCGTGGTCCACGGCCGGGTCACCCTGTCCTCCGGCAAGGAGGCGGACTACTACGTCGACCTGCGCCGGGTCACCCTCCAGCACGAGGCCGCGCCGCTGATCGGGCGGCTGCTGCGCGCGCTCACCGCGGACTGGACGTACTCCTCGGTCGGCGGGCTCACGCTCGGCGCCGACCCGGTGGCGGACGCGATCCTGCACGCCGCCGCGGCCGAGCGGGCGGACCACCCCGCGGTGCTGCCGGTCGACGCGTTCGTGGTGCGCAAGGCGACCAAGGAACACGGGATGCAGCGGTTGATCGAGGGCCCGGACATCGCGGGCCGGTCCGTGCTGGTCGTGGAGGACACCTCCACCACCGGCGGCTCCGTGCTGCAGGCCGTCCGCGCGGTGCGCGAGGCCGGGGCGACGGTCGTCGGCGTGGTCACCGTCGTCGACCGGGACACCGGGGCCAAGGAGGCGATCGAGGCCGAGGGCGCGCCGTACCGCGCGCTCCTCGGCCTCGCCGACCTAGGTCTCTAGGGGGCACCCCCCAGCCACCCGCCCCATCCCGGCCGTCGACGCCGGGTCGGGCGGCGCGAGCCCTAGTCGACCTTGATCCGGACGACGTCGAAGGCCGGGGTCTGGTTGGCCCGCTCCATCATCGGGATGCGGTGCGAGCCGTCACCGGCCCAGACGGCGCACTGCGCCAGGCCCTTGTCCGGGAGCCCGGTGACCTTGACCTCGACGGTGTCCTCGCCCGCGCCACCCTTGTTGTCCTGGGTCGCGAGGAAGAAGGCCGGGGCCGGGGCGGGGTCCGGTGCGGCGTCGGTGGTGGTGAGCATCCGGCAGGCGGTGTGGAAGTGGCCGCGCTGGATGCCGTCCTTCAGCACCGAGCTCTCCAGGTAGTACCCGCCCGCGGCGGCTCCGAGGAACCGGTCGCGGATCAGGTTGCGGGTGCTCACCTTCATGGTGAACTCCTGGCCCGCCGAGACCGCCTGCGGCGCGTCGGTGATCAGCAGCGACGGGTTCTCGGCCGCCCCGCCGACCTCGCCGAACGCCGTCGAGACGCAGCGGTCGCCCTTCTGGAAGCCGTCGTGGGGCGGCAGGTCGGACTTCGAGCAGTCCTGGGCGAGCACGTCGAGGCCGTTGTTCGGCTTCGGCGCCTGCTCGGCGGCGGGCTTCTCGGCTGCCGACGCCGGGGCCTGGGCGGATGTGGGGGCGGCCGCCTTCTCCTCGTCGGCGGGGGCCTGCGCGGTGCTGGACGCGGGGGCCTGCTGCTTCTCCCCCTCGGCGCCGCCCGTCTGCTCAGGGGCGTCCGCCGCGGTGGTCGGGGCGGTGGTCGACGCGTCCTGCGTCCCGCTCTGGGACGACGCGTTCCGTACCTGGCCCTGCTGGCCCTCGCGGCCCAGCTGGGTCTGCGAGGAGGGGATCCGGTCGGAGGCGATCGCGTAGTCGCAGGCCGTCGGCACCAGCACGACGACGGTCGCGGCCGCGGTCGTCGCCAGCAGGCGCCGGATCCTTCGGAGGTCGGTCTGGGGAGCCATCAGCGGGTCATTCCTCGGGTCGGGGTGTGGGGGGAGCGGTCGGCGCGGGCGGTGGGGCCGTCGCCGAGCAGGTCGTCGAAGCGGAAGGAGCCGGAGTCCGCGCCGGACCGCACGCGGCGGCGTCGGCCGGTCTCGGAGACGGCGGCGTGGCCGCCGGAGTCGCTGACCGCGGTGGCGGTGCGGCCCGTGGCGCGGTGGGCGCCCGTGTCGCCGGAGGTCGGGACCCGGTACCGGCCGGAGTCCGTGGTCGTGCGGGGGCGCTGCTGGAAGGGCATCGCGCCGGAGTCGTCCCAGCGGAAGGCGCCGGAGTCGTCGGTCCGGAAGGCGCCGACCGTCTGCCCGACGGCGGAGCCCGGGGAGCCGACCGTCGGAGCGGCGGCGGAGCCAGCGGCCGACCGCGAGCTGCGTCGGCGGCGGTGCCCCCCGGTCTGCGACACCGCGGCGGCGCCACCGACCGGCAGTGAGGGCCGTCGCCTCCCGGGCTCCGGGATGGTGACGACCGGCGCGGCGTGCAGCGACGCGAGCTGGCTGCCGGTGGCGGGCGCGACGGCACCGCCCGGCTTCCTCCGCCCCCGCCGCAGCGTGACGACCAGGCCGACCGCCGCACCGATGCAGGCCAGGAACACGATGGCCGGGACGATCATGTCGGCGGGCGTGGTGGCGCCACTGAGCAGGCCGGGCGACGGCGCGTCGGGCAGGGCCGAGTAGTCGACGAGGCCGGTCGCCTCGAGCATCGCGATGTGCCCGGTCACGTACTGGAACGCGGTGTCGGCGAACTGCCGCACCTGCTCGTTGCGGGTGCTCACCCGGACCTGGGCGATCACCGGCAGCACGTTCCCGTGGGCCTCCCGGACGATCTGCACCGCCACCCGGTCGTAGTCCGACCCGGTGGTGTTGGTGATCTGGTTCATCCAGGCGATCTGCTGGTCGGTCGGGCGGCTGGGCAGCTGCACGCCGAGGCGGTCCGAGACGTCCCGGTCGATCTGGTCCAGCACCGCGTGCTGTTCGGCGAGGTGCTGCCCCGTCTCGCGGACCTGCTGGTTGGTCGCCTGCTGGGCCATCTGCTGACCGGTCGGCGCCTCCCACAGGCCCGCCTGGCGGACCTTGATCAGCAGGTCGCGGTCGGCGGGGCCGAGCGGACCCCACTGGGTCTGCTGCCAGCCGCCGGTGCCGGGGGCGCCCGCGGTCCAGGACTGCAGCACGGAGACCGTGAGTGCGCCCAGGACGGCGACGAGCAGTGCCCAGCGCACGGAGCGCGGGATGCGGTGGAACATCGGGTGGACCTTTCGGGGAGCGGCCCGTGGGGAGCGGGTCGAGTCCCGGTCACGTGGGGAGCGGACCGGGTCGTGCTGCTGATCGGCGCTGATCAGGCCATGTCGAACTGTTCGGTGTGGATGTGGTCGTCGGGTACGCCCATCGCGGTCAGGGCGCCGAGCACGTCGTCGACCATCGACGGCGGCCCGCAGAGGAAGTAGTCCAGGCGCTGGGCGATGTCGACGGTCGCCAGCACGGTCTGCAGCAGCGCGACGTCGATCTCGCCGGTCGCCCCGGTCCAGCTCGCCGAGGGGCGCCGGAGCACCTCGGTGACCTCGAGGTCGAGGTAGCGGCGCAGCATCGCGAGCTCGTCGCGGAACAGCAGGTCGCCGGTGTCCCTGGCGACGTAGACCAGCCGGTGGGGCCGCTGGTCGCCCCGGTCGGCGGCGGTCCGGAGCATGGACATCATGGGGGTGATGCCCACGCCGGCGGCGATCAGGACCAGGCCCTCGGTGGGGACGGCGTCACAGGTGAACGAGCCGTAGGGGCCGTCGACCCACACCGACTCGCCGGGCCGCAGGTCCCGCACGGACGACGCGAAGTCGCCGGAGCCGCGGATCGTGAACTCGGTGTGCAGCGGGTCGTGCGCGCTGCTGGCGATGGTGAAGGGGTGCTCCTCCACCGCCGAGCGCTGCAGCCGCACCCAGGCGAACTGCCCGGGGGAGAACCGCAGGCCCTCGGCGCGCTCGCGGGGGGCGAGCACCATCGTCGTGACGGTCGGGTTCTCCGCACGGACGTGCTGGATGACGAACTCGCCGCCACGGTCGAGCACCGAGCGGCCCCACCAGCGCATCACGAACACCGCCACGACGAGCAGGCCCAGCCCGGCCAGGATCGGCCCCATGACGGCGTCGGTCACCATCTGCTTGAGCCACAGCACGTGCAGGGCGGAGCCGCCGAGCACGAGCACCGCGAGGAACAGGTGCAGCCAGCGCCAGACCTCGTAGCGCGCCTTGATCCGCCTGCGCTCGAGCGCGAGCACGAGCAGCAGCGCCAGCGCGACGGAGGCGCCGACGGCGGCCCTGGCCCGCGCGGGGGCCGTCGGGACCATGAGCAGGGCCACCTGGGCGGGGTTCGCCGCGACCACGGCGGCCAGGTGCGCCGCGATCAGGACGGCGCAGAGGATGCCGAGCTGGCGGTGCAGCCCGACGACGGTCTCGATGCCGAACGCCCGGGTGAGCCCGCGCAGCCGCGAGGGGAGGGCCGCGGTGCAGACGAGCCCGGAGAGCGCGACGAGTCCGGTGACCGAGGAGAGCTGCTTCCACAGCCCCGCGGGCGCGGAGGTGGACAGGTACACGGCGGCGGGCCCCGCGAGCACCACGAGCAGCACCGCCACCCACACTGCGCGGGCGCCCGCATGGGATGCCCTGTCCGTCGTCCTGTCCACGGCGAGGGACGTTAAGGATGCGCCGCTCGCGGGGTATGGAAGCTGAAGAGTGTCGCCGGGCGACGGTGCCCGAGAGGGGACGAGCGGTCGCCTCAGCCCTCGAAATAGGGCTGAACGCCACTCAGATTGCTCCGATCGCCGAGCAACCTCTTCAGGTTCGCCACGCAACGGGGCCGAACGGTCGCAGGGCGCTGCCGCTCGCCGAACGTCCCGCCCCGCACGGCGCACGCCACACAGGCGGATCCGGCACGAGAGCACCCGCGAACCGGTGGACCGTTGCGAGGTGGCAGGGTCACACTTCGACAAGGGGAAACCTCGTCTCGGGAGAGGGAAACCTGGTCGCAACCTGAACGGTGCAGTGTCGAGGGTGTTTCGTGCCGCATACTCGAAGGTCACGGAACAGTCACGGCGGGGGAGGACTCGATGGCAGGACGTACGGGGCGCCCGAGGTGGCGCCTGCCCGTACTCCGCTGGCCGGTGGTGGGCGCGGTGGCGCTCGCGGTGGTCCTGGTCGCGGGCTGTGGCGCCCCCTCCTGGACCTACGTCACGAACTCGGGGGACCGCACCTATCTGAAGGTGCCGAACTCCTGGGCGCAGATCGACCCCGGCGAGCTGAAGAACCAGCTGGGCGTGGAGCCCGCGGCGGACTCGTCCAAGGGGGTGTGGATCGAGGCTTACGACTCCGCGGCCCAGCCGTCGCTCACCCACATCATCGGCGAGTCGGCGGAGTCCCCCGCGATCCTGGTGACGGTGCAGCCCATCCCGGAGGAGTCGCGCGGGCAGATCTCGTTGGACACCGTCCGGGACTTCATCTACCCGGTCTCGGAGTCCGCCCGGCAGTCGATGCAGCTCGGCGGCAGCGCGTCGGGCCTCACCGGCTTCACGCTGCTCGGGGACGAGGTGCTCACCCCGGGGGACGGGATCCGCGGCGTGCACTCGGTGTTCTCGTACCGGGTGAACAACGGTGAGCCGCAGATCTTCGACCAGACCGGTTATCTCAACGACGACGCGAGCAAGCTCTACCTGGCGCTCGCACGCTGTTCGGTGGACTGCTTCGAGAAGCGGCAGTCGGAGATCGACGACGTCGTCTCCTCGTTCACGGTTCGGGAGGGCCCATGACCATCAAGGACGGTGCTGTCGACGTTTCCGACGTCGCCGGCGCCCCGGTGCCCGAGGGTCCGCAGGTCCACGAGCCGCCACCGGAGAAGGTGGAGCCCAAGCGCAAGAAGATGTCGCTGTGGGACCGCGGCAAGATCCTGCTGCTGCTGGCCGTCGCGTTCTTCGTGATCGTCTGGTCGCAGGTGGCGGACAACCCCCTGATGACCTTCTCCGACGCACTGCGCATCGAGGTCGTCGACTCGCAGTGGCTGCTGTGGCTGGCCGGGATCGAGCTGCTGCGCCAGATCCACTTCCTCGTCTCCGAGAAGTGGTCGGGCTACCACGTCTTCTGGACGCAGAAGGTCTTCGGCGGCACCGACCGGATGGTCAAGCGGCGGTGGTCGGACTGGACGCGCTTCCGCGTCGCGCGGGCGATCAAGTGGGCCGCGCTCATCGTGCTGGTGGCGCTGGTGGCGGGCGCGGCGCTGGGCACCTCGCCCTTCCTCGCGATCTTCCAGGCGCCCGCGCTGATCTACCAGGCGCTGCCGTTCATCTTCCAGCTGGCCTTCGCGTTCTTCTTCGTCGCGTTCCAGTTCATCGGGCTGTTCTGGCTGCTCTCCCGGGGCGGCGTGGACACCTACTACCCGGACGACATCAAGACCCGCTTCTCGGACGTGTGGGGCCAGGACCACGTGGTCCAGCGCATCCGCGAGAACATCATGTTCCTCGAGAAGCCGGAGGAGATCGAGGCCAAGGGCGGCTACGTGCCCGGCGGCCTGCTGCTCTGGGGTCCCCCCGGCACCGGCAAGACGCTGATGGCCGAGGCCGTCGCGGGTGAGACCGGCAAGCCGTACGTCTTCGTGGACCCGGGCGCCTTCATCAACATGTTCATGGGCGTCGGGATCCTCAAGGTCAAGTCGCTGTTCCGGAAGCTGCGCAAGCTGTCGCTGCGCTACGGCGGCGTGATCGTCTTCTTCGACGAGGCGGACGCCCTGGGCAACCGCGGCACGCTGGCGGGCACCGCCCCCGGCGGGGCGCCGCGCGGGTTCACCCCGCCGCCCTTCCACGGCAGCGGGTGCCACGGGTTCTCGTACCTCTCCCGGGACACCCAGTCCCTGCTGTTCCGCAACTCCATGTCGGAGGCTCCCCCCGAGGAGACGCGGAGCCGCTTCATGATGGGCGGGATGCAGGGCGGCGGCGGGGGCGGCGGCACGCTGCAGGCGCTGCTGACCGAGCTGTCCGGGCTGAAGAAGCCCCGCGGCCTGCTGAACCGCTGGGGCCGTCGGGCGCTGGGCATGCGGCCGAAGGCGCCGCCCAAGTACCGGATCCTGGTCATGATGGCCACGAACATGCCGGAGTCGCTGGACGAGGCGCTGCTGCGGCCGGGCCGCATCGACCGGATCTACCGGGTCGGCTACCCGTCCAAGGCGGGGCGGATCATGACCTACAAGGGCTACCTGGACAAGGTGCCCCACGAGATCACGGACGAGAACCTCGAGAAGCTCGCCACGATCACGCCCTACGCCACCGGCGCCACGATCAAGGACCTGGTCAACGAGGCCCTGATCACCGCGATCCGGGACGGGCGCGAGGTCATCACCTACAAGGACCTCGTCCGGGCCAAGCAGCTCAAGGAGCTCGGCCCGCCCGAGGACGTCGAGTACATCGAGCGGGAGCGGCACGCCGTCGCCGTGCACGAGGGCTGCCACGCCGTGGTCGCGTTCCGGGTGCGCGAGCACATGGAGATCGACCTCGCGACGATCGAGAAGGGCAGCGACTACCTGGGCATGGTCGCGAGCATCCCGCCGGAGGACCAGTTCACCCGGTGGCGCTCGGAGTACGAGGCGGACATCCTCGTCTCGCTGGCCTCGCTCGCAGGTGAGCGGATGTTCTTCGACGGCGACTCCAGCTCCGGTGTGTCCGGCGACCTGGAGTCGGCCACGACCGTGGCCTCCTTCATGGAGGGCTTCTGGGGCATGGGCTCGACGGTCTCGTCCTACTCCTCGTCCCGACGGCTGGAGGTCGGTTCGCCCGGCGGCGGTCGCGGGAAGGACGGCAAGGACGGCAAGCCCGAGGAGGTGGTCCGGCGGGCGCTCGCCGACCGCATCGAGGACCACCTCGGCACGCTGCTGGAGCGGGCCGAGGACATCCTGAAGGAGAACCGCTCGTCGGTGCTCGCCATCGCGCACGCGCTGGAGACGCACAAGACGCTGACCGGTGAGGACGTCGAGGCGGTGCTGACCGGCCGCGAGGGCGTCACGATCGACGGCCGCATCTACGCCGACCCGGACTTCCTCTCCCAGCTCGAGGAGTACCACGCGGCCGCGGCGGGTGCGCACCGTGCGCACTCGCCCGTCCGGCTGGCGCTTCCCCCGATCGGCAACCGCGAGGAGGGCCACACGGCGGCGTCCACCCCGCCGCCGGTCGTCTGATCCCGACCCCAACCTCACGAACGGCACTTTTGTGCGGACCTACCGCACAAAAGTGCCGTTCGTGCGTTTCAGGGCAGCGCCTCCCCTGAGCCCCGCGCGCATGTCCCGCGAGTCCCTCACTTCTGACGCGCGAGTCGGACAGACGTCAGGGGACGAGGATGGCTCTGCCTCGCACCCGGCCGTTGTCCAGGTCGTCGATCGCCTGCTGGAAGTCGTCCAGGGCGTAGCGCTGGGTGTGGAGGGTGACCAGGCCGCGGGCGGCCATCGCCATCAGGTCGCACAGGTCGTTGTAGCTGCCGACCAGGTTGCCCACGATGGTCTTCTCGGCGGAGATCAGGTCGATCGTCGGGACGTCGATGTTCTCCCCGTACCCGACGACGTGGTAGTCCCCGGCAGGCTTCGTCATGGCCAGGCCCTCGGCGGTGCTGCCGCCCTCGCCCACGAAGTCGAGCACGACCTCGGCCCCGCCGAGGGCGAGCACCGAGTCCACGTGCCCGCCGTCCGCGACGATCCCCAGATCCGCGCCGACGGACTCGGCCAGCTTCACCGCCTCCGGGTTGCGGTCCAGCACGACGATCCGCGCCGCCGTGGACGCCCTGAGCACCTGGATCCCGATGTGTCCCAGGCCGCCCGCGCCGATCACCACGCAGGTGTCGCGCGGGCCGAGACGCCGGGCCGCCTTGGCCGCCGCGTGGTAGGCGGTGAGTCCGGCGTCGGCGAGGGCGGCGACGTCCGCGGGCTCCAGCGCGTCGTCCAGCTTGACGACGCTGCGGGCGGAGGTGCGCAGGTACTCGGCGTACCCGCCGTTCGTGTCGATGCCGGGGAACTGCGACTGCGTGCAGTGCACGTCGTCACCGGAGCGGCAGGCGCGGCACAGCCCGCACGTGACCAGCGGATGCACGATGACTTTGTCGCCCTCACGGACGTTCGTGACCGCGGACCCGACCGCCGCGACCCGGCCCGCGTTCTCGTGGCCGATCGTGTAGGGCAGCGTGACCTGCGACTTCTCCGCCCACTGCCCCTCGAGGATGTGCAGGTCGGTGCGGCACACCCCCGCGCCGCCGATCTTCACGATCACGTCGTACGGCTCGACGACGGTCGGCTGCGCGACGTCCGTCATCTCCAGGTTCCGGTGGTACCCGACCACCTGCACGGCCTTCACGAGACGTGTTCCTCCAAGTCGTAGCGGGTGGCCAGCAGGCCACGGCAGAAGTGGGCGTTGCCCTCGATCGAGATCCGGGTGGAGCGGGCGAGCCGGAGCTGCAGCGGCAGGTCCACCGTCGCGTGGGAGCTGCCGGTGTGGTTCACGAAGACGGGCAGCGCGTCGGCGTTGCGCAGCCCGATCGCGGCGCGCCTGCGCAACAGGGCGCGGGTGGCGTCGTCGTCCGGCAGGTCGCCGATCGTGACCCGACCGAGGTCCGCGACCGACGAGCCGGCACGCACGAGCCGGGTCAGCACCCGTTCCATCGCGGCGGTGTGCGCCTTGCGCTGGAAGGTCAGGCGCAGCGCGGAGAGGTCCTCCTCGGCCTCGTGGCCGAAGGTCCCCCGGTACCCGGCGTCCGCGGCCAGCCCGCGGTTGATGAGGTCCGAGTCGTGGTGGTCGTCGAGCTCGACGGTGACCCGCCGGGTCCACGGCAGCGCGACCAGCACGTCCTTCGCGTCGCTCGCCATCAGGTAGGCGAAGTTCGGCGCGCAGAAACTGGTCGGCAGCCGCAGGTGCACGACGACGTCGGCCCCGACGACGTCGAGCGACCGGACGAACTTCAGGTCGGTGATCGGCTCGTCCAGCTCCGGGTCCACGACGGCGTCGAGCGCGGCCCAGGCCTCGTCGGTGCGCGCGGTGACGGCGCGGCGGTCGTCGGTCACGGTCATCACGCCACCGCCACGGCCTGCGGCTCCTCGCGGGGCAGCTGCAGGTGCGGCGGGACCGGGATGTCGTACATCGCGGCGGCGTTGAGGCCGAGGATCTTCTGCTTCTGGGCGGTGGTGAGCGGCGCGTACTCGGCCAGCTCCTCCGGGATCTGGAAGTCGACGAACCTCTCGACCAGCCAGCGCGGGGTCCAGAGGGCGTAGTCGCTGGAGAACTGGATCCGGTCCTCGCCGATCCAGTACAGGAGCTCGCCGATGATCTGGGCGAAGTACTTCGGCCGGGTGTGGATGAACGGGATCGCGACCGCGAGCCCGGCGTGCACGTTCGGCTCCTGGGTGGCGATCCAGCAGAAGTCCTCGAGCCTCGGCAGACCGCAGTGCTCGACCACGAAGTTGAGCTCGGTGAAGTCGGTCGCGACCTTGTCGACGTCCGCGACGTCGAACGCGTCTCGGTCCAGCGGGCGGATCGTCGGGCCCTTGTGGATGTGGATGTTCTTGATGCCCAGCTCCTGCGCCGCCTCGAGGTAGCGGTAGGACCAGGGGTCGTCGAGCTTCCAGCCGCGGGAGTCGCCGTGCCACTCGGCGGTGTAGAGCTTGCAGCCCTTGAGGTCGAAGCGCTTCGCGTCCTCGCGCAGCTGCTTCAGCCCCTGCTCGCCGAAGCGCGGGTCCCAGCAGTGGTTGTAGGTCAGCTTGTCCGGGTGGGCCTTCGCGAGCGCGGACGCCTCCTCGGTCTGCCCGAACCCGTTGACGTAGAACTCGCCCAGCGCGGCGGGCTGGAAGATCGCGTGGTCGACGTGGCCGACCTCGAACAGGTCGTGCATCAGCCGCTCGCCGCCCTGGTAGAGGTACTCCTCGTAGGGCCAGACCTCGGACTCCGGGCTGAGGTTGCGGTGGTAGTCGTAGAAGCAGTCGATGAACTGCTTGCCGTGGATGTTGCGCTGGTTCTCCGGCCGCGCGTCCCACAGCGCGATGTGGGCGTCGACGATGAAGTAGTCCTGGCCGTCCTTCGAGTACACCGTTGTTCTCCTTCTCGGTCGGTAGCCGCGACGGTAGGCAGCGCGGGGCGCCGGAAGGGGCCGGACGAGTCTCATCGTGAGACGTGCACGAGGTCGCCGCGACGCCGCGCTGTGTCAGAGTGGGTTCCGGTGAAGCGCTCGAGGAGGTGCGCAGGTGGAGGTCCAGCGAAGCGTCGCCGCGACCCCGCGGCTGTCCGCGTCCTGGCGGCGCAGCGAGGACTACGGGATCCCGCTGGACGCGGTGAACCCCGCCTTCTCCGGCGGCGTGGACGACGGCTCGCTGTTCTACGACTGCGGCCAGGAGGTGCTCCGCGGCTTGCGGGACACCCTGTCGAACGAGCCGGTCAGCATGATGCTGACCGACGCCGCTGGCCTCGTCCTCAGCCGGGTCTGCGACGAGAAGTCCCTGGTCAGCGCGCTGGACAAGACCTACCTCGCCCCGGGTTTCGCGTTCTCGGAGCGCGAGGCGGGCACCAACGGGCTGGGCCTCGCGCTCGCCGACCGCGCGCCCTCGCTCGTGCGCGGCGAGGAGCACTACTGCACCGGACTCTGGGGCTACACCTGTGCCGCCGCGCCGGTGATGGACCCCGTCCACGGGCGGCTGCTCGGCAGCGTCAACCTCACGACCTGGTCGGACAAGTCGGACGGCCTGCTGCTCGCCCTGGCCCGGACGGCCGCGGGCCACACGTCCACCCTGATGCTCGCCCGCAGCCGCGGGGCGGAGCCGCGACCCACGCCGAAGGGTGAGGTCTTCCGCGTCTTCTCCGCCTCGCGGGACGCGCCCCCGGCGCCGGACCTCGGCGAGACCTGGGGCGCCGCGCTCGCCGAGGTCGTCGCGGCGCTGCGCGCGGGCCGGACGGTCGGGGTGGTCGGGGAGGCCGGGGTCGGGAAGACCGCGCTGCTGGCCGCCGCTCTGCGCCTGGTTCGCCGCGACCACCGGATCCTCAACGCCCGCCCGCCGGACCCGCGGGACGCGGAGTCCTGGCTCGCGCTCTGGACCCCGGAGCTGGCCAAGGACCGGACCAGCGTGATCGTCGGCGGGGCGGACACGCTCCCGTTGTGGGCGGCGTCGGAGCTGGCCACGATCGTCACCGCCGCCCGGGGGGCCTCGCTGGCGGTGACGGCGTCGGACGCCGGGGGGATCCCGCGGCCGCTGGCCACCCTGCTGGACGTCGTGGTGGAGCTCCCGCCGCTGCGCCGCCGCCCGGACGACGTCCTCCCGCTCGCCGAGCACTTCGGCCGCGCCGCGCGAGGGCGCGAGGTGCGGTTCACACCCGCCGCGGCCCGCGCCCTGCGCACCTTCGCCTGGCCGGGGAACGCCGAGCAGCTCCGACGCGTGGTCCGCGACGCGGTGACCAGGGGAGACGTGGTCGACGCCAAGCACCTCGCCCCCGAGGTCCTGTGCGGCTCGAGCCGCACCCTGACCCGGATCGAGACCCTGGAGCGGGACGAGATCGCCCGCGTCCTGGCCGAGCCCGGGATCACGGTCACCCGGGCCGCGAAGAGCCTGGGGATGAGCCGGGCCACGATCTACCGCAAGATCACCCAGTACGGGATCCGTCCCGAGTAGGTCCGGACCGCACGTTTCGTGCTCGCAGCGCGGCATGATCAGCGTCTGCGTGCGCTCAGCGCGGGACGGACCGCGCTGCGGGCACCGGGCTGCGACGCGGCTGGTCTCCGTCGCGCTCGTCACGCCGCGGTGGCCTGGTCGTGGTGGGCCGACTGGAGGACATCGCCCGGACCTTCGCGGTGCTGGACGTCCGGCGGCTGGGACCGGGGTCCTAGGCTGGATCGGTGAGCGAGGACGAGGCCGGCGCGACCGAGTGGGCGGTGCCCGGCCTGGTGGGGGTGGGGCCGTGGGCAGGCCCGCGCCCGTCGGACCCGCGCTACGACCCGGACCTGCTCGACCAGGGGGACCGGCGCAACGTCGTCGACGCCTACCGCTACTGGCGACGCGAGGCGGTGGTCGCCGACCTCGCGACGCGGGCCCATCCCTTCCACGTCGCGATCGAGAACTTCGGACACGACCACAACATCGGCACCGTGGTCCGCACGGCCAACGCCTTCGCCGCCGCGGCCGTGCACATCGTGGGCAGGCGGCGGTGGAACCGGCGCGGGGCGATGGTGACCGACCGCTACCAGTCCCTGCACCACCACGAGTCCGTCTCCGGGCTGCTCGCGTTCGCTCGCGACCGGGGGCTCGCGATCGTGGCCGTGGACAACACCGAGGGCTCTCGGCGGCTGGAGGCCGCCGAGCTCCCCCGGGACTGCGTGCTGCTGTTCGGCCAGGAGGGCCCCGGCCTCACGCCCGCGGCGCGCGCGGCCGCCGACCTGCTCGTCTCGATCGCCCAGTTCGGCTCCACCCGCTCGATCAACGCCGGGGTGGCGGCCGGGATCACGATGCACACGTGGATCCGGCAGCACGCCGACCTGACACGAGCCTGGTGATCAGGGCACGAGACCGCCGACGGGGCCGGAGAGGGCGCTCTTGACCGCGCGGCTGACGTCGTCCGCCAGCAGCTCCTCCTCGCCCGCCTCCAGCGCGTCGAGGATCTGCCCGGCCACCACGGCCGCGGACAGCTTCGGTGCGGTGATGCCCGCCGTCATGTCCGTGTCCATGTACCCCACGTGCACGCCCAGGACCTGGGTCTCCCGCAGCTCCGCGCGGGCGGTGTTGGTGAACGACCACGCCGCCGCCTTCGACGCCGCGTACGCCCCGCTGGTCGGTGCGGCCAGCCAGGAGAGCACCGACAGGATGTTCACCACGGCCCCGCCGCCGTTGCGGGCGAGCACCGGGGCGAACGCCCGCAGGACGTGGACCGGCCCGAACACGTTCGTCTCGAACTCGGCGCGGGCCGCGTCGAGGTCCGCGGTGAGCAGTGAGCCCGCCCCCGCCCGCCCGGCGTTGTTGATCACCAGGTCGACGTCCGGGAGGTCCTCGGCGGTCTCGGCGAGCACCGCCGGATCGGTGACGTCCAGCGCCACGGGGACGAGCCGCGCGTCCGCGACCGAGCCGGGATCCCGGACGCCGGCGTAGACGGTCTTGGCGCCGCGCTCCAGCAGCTGTGCGGCGAGCTCGCGGCCCAGCCCGCGGTTGGCCCCGGTGACCAGCGCGACGCTGCCTGCGATCTGCATGTCAGAGCCTCTCGATGATCGTGGCGTTGGCGGTCCCGCCCGCCTCGCACATGGTCTGCAGGCCGTAGCTGCCGCCGGTCCGCTCGAGGACACCGAGCAGCGTGGTGGCCAGCCGGGCGCCGCTGGCGCCGAGCGGGTGCCCGATCGCGATCGCGCCGCCGTCGACGTTGACCTTCGCCGGGTCGGCGCCGGTCTCCGCGATCCAGGCGAGCACGACGGGTGCGAACGCCTCGTTGACCTCGAAGGCGTCGATGTCGTCGATGCTCAGGCCCGCCCTGGCCAGCACCTTCGCCGTGGCCGGGATGATGCCGGTCAGCATGAGGATCGGGTCGTCGCCGACCACGGTGGTGGTGTGGATGCGCGCCCGCGGCCGCCACCCGTGCTGCGCCGCGGTCTCGCTGCTGGTGACCAGCAGGGCCGCGGAGCCGTCGTTGATCGGTGAGGAGTTGCCCGCGGTGATCTTCCAGTCGATGTCGCCGAAGCGGTCGGTCCAGCGCCCGTCGGCGAACGCGGGCCGGAGCCCGGCGAGGGTCTCGACGGTGGTGCCGGGCCGGATCGTCTCGTCCCGCTCCAGCTGGGCGACGGTGCCGTCGGCGCGGGTGACCTTGAGCGGGGCCACCTGGCCCGCGAAGAAGCCCTGCTCCCACGCGGCGGCGGCGCGCTGGTGGCTGGTCGCCGAGAACTCGTCCAGCTGTGCGCGGGAGAGCCCCCACTTCCGCGCGATGAGCTCGGCGCTGACGCCCTGCGGGATGAGCCCGCCGGGGTAGATCCGCGGGATCGCCGGGCCCGCGACGTCCTGGCGCACGCCGTCGACCAGCGCGGAGCTGCCGATCGGGACGTGGCTCATCGACTCGACGCCGGAGGCGACCACGATGTCGTACTCGCCCGCGACCACGCCGTGCGCGGCGAAGGACAGCGCCTGCTGGCTGCTGCCGCACTGCCGGTCGACGGTCACCCCGGGCACGGACTCCGGCAGGCCCGCGGTGATCGCCGCGAACCGGGTGGTGTTGCCGCTCTGCTCCCCGACCTGCCCGACGACGCCGCCGATCACGTCGTCGATCTCGTGGGGCCGCAGCCCCGGCACCCGCTCGACCACGCTCCGGATGGCATGGGCGTGCAGCTCCACCGGGTGCACCTCGGAGTACGCCCCACCGGGCTTGCCCTTGCCGACCGGAGTCCGGACGGCCTCGACGATCACCGCGTCCCGCATCGCACTCTCCTCTGAGTTCTGCTTCGCAACCCAGTCTGCGTTGCTTTCGTGAACTCAGCAAGTGGCATCGGTCACCCGCATCGCCGACCACCAGCGCATCCGGTCGGCGGCGGCCGGTCAGTCGCAGAGCACGCAGCCCGCGTCCGGTCCCTCCGCCGCCCGATAACCCTCCTCCGGCACGACCAGCAGCGCCTCGACGGGCGCGCCGCCGGGCACCCGGTAGACCCGGTCCGCCTGTCGCAGCCAGGGCTCCGGATCGGGGAACTCCAGCACGCTGACCACCCCGTCCGGCACGCCGACGGTGTCCCCCGGCCCGAGCCGCCCCCCGATCCGCACGTACTCGCCGAGCCGGTTGAGCAGCCGGGCCGCGGTGGCCTGACCCACGGCGAAGACGATCAGCTCCGGATGGTCGAAGCCGGTCAGCCCGATGGTGTGGACGAAGGGCGGGCCCTCCTCGCCGCCCAGCACGGCCTGCAGCGCCCACCCGTGCCGACGGATGGTCTCGCGCTGCCAGGTCTCGTACTGCTCGCGCCGGTGGAGGGAGGGGATGTCGGGGTTCATGAGGGGGACGGTAGGGGCGACCACCGACAGGAATCTGACACCATCGGCCGCGATGAGCAGTCTGTGGGCAACTCGTGCGGCGGCGGCCGAGGAGGCCGTTCGGAGCCGGTACCTGCACCGCGTCGGCGGAGCGGTGCCTGCCACCCGGATCGGCCGGATCCGCAGCCCCCGGTCCGGCGCGCCGCGCGCCCGGGCGCGGGCCCTGATCGGCCCGTGGCACTACTGGTGGCAGGCGCACCTGCTGGACTGCCTGGTCGACGCCCAGCTCCGCGCCCCCGACCCGCGCCGGGCCGCCGCCATCGCCGGGATGGTCCGCGGCGTGCGGCTGCGCAACCTCGGCCGCTGGACGAACGACTACTACGACGACATCGCCTGGTTCGGGCTCGCCGTGCACCGGGCCGGGCCGCGCACGCGGTCGGGTCCCCGCGCGGTCGCCGCGATCACCGCCAGACTCCGCGCCGGGCACACGTCAGACCTCGGCGGCGGGATCCACTGGCGTCGGGGGGACGACTTCAAGAACGCCCCCGCGAACGGCCCGGCGGCGATCCTGCTGGCCCGCACCGGGGCGGTCGAGCTCGCCGCGGGGATCACGGACTGGCTGGCGGACACCCTGGTCGACCCCGACACCGGGCTGGTCATCGACGGGGTCCGGCCGACAGCGGACGGCGTGCAGCGCGCGACCACCACTTACACGTACTGCCAGGGCGTGTACCTGGGGGCCTGCGTCGAGCTGGCGCAGCGGACGGGAGACGGCCGCTGGCGCGAGCGTGCGGAGGCGGTGCTCGTCGCGACGGCCCGGCACCTCGCCGAGCCGGACGGCGTCGTCGGCGGCTACGACGACGGTGGCGACGGCGGCCTGTTCAACGGCATCCTCGCCCGCTACCTCGCCGACGCCGCCGCCCGCGTGCCGGACCTACCCCATGCCCGCGACCTGGTCCTGGCCAGCGCGGAGGCGGTGTGGGCGCACCGCGCGGACACCCCGCACGGCCCCTTCTTCGCCCACGACTGGCGCAGGGCCGCCCGCGAGCCGGGCCCCGAGGCGCCGGAGGGCGACCTCTCCGTGCAGCTCAGTGCGTGGATGCTGCTGGAGGCGGCTGCTCGCCTGAGCTAGTGCCCGTCGCGTCGACCTCGTCCACCGGCTTGCGGATCTCCTGCACGTAGCGGACGGCCCCGTAGATCGTGCCGACCACGAAGAACCCGACCGAGGCCACGACGGCGACGTCCTTCACCCACGGGATCCGGTCCAGCAGCCCCGCGCCGTAGAAGCCGAGCAGGACGAGCGCGGGCACCCAGATCACGGCGCCGACCAGGTTGGCCAGCACGAACTTCCGGTTGTCCATGCGTGCGGCGCCCGCGATCAGCGGGGCGAGCGTGCGCACCCAGGGCACCCAGCGCGCCACGACGATCGACCAGAAGCCCCAGCGGTCCAGGAAGACGCCGGCGCGGTCCAGGTTCTCCCTGCTGAGGATCCGCCCGCCCTTGCGCAGCTTCAGCCTGGCGCCGGTGAACCGGCCGACGAGGTACCCGACCTGGTTGCCCGCCACCGCGAGCAGGACGGCGACGCCGGAGAGCAGCCACGCGGACAGCTCGTGGTCGTGCGCGGCCAGCACGACCCCCGCGGCGAGCAGGAGCGAGTCCCCGGGCAGGAACAGCCCGATCACGAAGGCGCACTCCAGGAACACGAACGCCAACACCACCACCCAGACCGTGGCGGGCCCCGCCGACCCGAGCGGGTCGAAGGCGAGCAGCGTCTCGTGCACTAGTACCGGTGCGGCGGGCGCTGGTCCGGACGGATCACCGGCAGCTGCACGGTGGCGTCGGGGTCGACGGCGTGCTCGGCGGCGGGCTTGTGCTTCCGTGCCCGGAGGACCTCGACGACGATCGGCAGCACCGAGATCAGCACGATCAGGATCAGCATCAGCTCGATGTTGTTCTTCACGACGTCGAACTGGCCGAGGAAGTAGCCGAGGACCGTGACACCCGCGGCCCAGGCCACGCCGCCGATCAGCGAGTAGGTGAAGTACCGCTTCGGCTCCATCCGGCCGACCCCGGCCATCACCGTGATGAAGGTGCGCACGATGGGCACGAAGCGGGCCATCACGATGGCGCGGTTGCCGTACTTGTCGAAGAACCCCTGTGTCTTCGCCACGTGCTCCGGCTTGAACACCTTGCTCTTCGGTTTGTCGAAGATCGCGGGTCCGGCGGTGCGGCCGATCCAGTAGCCCACCACGTTCCCGACGAAGGCCGCCGCCACCAGGATCAGGCAGACCAGCCACAGCGGGGTCTTGATCGCGCCGGAGGCGACGAACAGCCCCGCGGTGAACAGCAGCGAGTCACCGGGCAGGAAGAAGCCCAGCAGGAGCCCGCACTCCGCGAAGATGATCGCGGCGAGCCCGAGCAGCGCCCACGGGCCCAGCCACTCGATGATCACATCGGGCTTGAGCCATTCGGGACCGAGAGCCAACTGGACCGTCACGGGGGTCAACGGTACCGGGCCGACCTGTGGCTCCCGTCAGCCGACCGTGGGTAACACCCCTGGGGCGAGCAACGACACCAGCGCGATCCCCACCCCCAACAGCACCCCCGCCAGCAGCGCGACGGCCAGGGCGAGCGCGATCTGCCGCTGCAGCGCCGCGCGGGGACCACCGAGCGGGGGACGCGGCGCGGGGTGCAGGGCGGCCTCCCGCCCGCGGGCGGACGCCTGCGCGCGCAGCGCCTGGGCCAGCTGGTCCTCCGGGGTCACGGGGTCATCGTCTCACCGGCCGCCGGAGCGTTCGGCCATGACCCGGGCGACGGTGTCCAGCGCGCGGCTCGCCGTCGACTTCACCGTGCCGCGGGTGATGCCCGCGGCCTCGGCGATCTCCGCCTCGGAGAGCCCGCCGTAGTAGCGCAGCACCAGGACCTCGCGCTGGCGCGGCGGCAGCGTCCCCAGCGCGTCGACGACGGCCTGGTGCTCGGCCGAGAGCATCGCCAGCGACTCGGCGGACCGGGCGTTGACCTGGTGCGGGGCGACGTACTCGCGCGCGGTCCGACGCCGCCGCAACACCGACCTCGACCCGTTCACCACGGCCGTGCGCAGGTACCCGACGGCGGCGGCCTCGTCCCGCAGCCCCGTCCAGTGGCGGTGCAGCCCGGTGAAGGCCTCCTGGACGACGTCCTCCGCGGTGGCGGGCTCGTCCACCAGCAGCACGGCCAGCCGGACCAGCCGCATCCGGTGGTCCCGGTAGAGATCGGCCAGCGTGAGCGGGCCGCCCGCCGGGGGCGGGGCCTCGACGGCGGGGTCCGGCCGCGAGTCGATCCGCCGCAGCCGGCTCAGCGTCCGGTCGACCGTCTGTTCGGCCGGACTGTCGTACCCGCCGGTGTCCCCTGCTGCCCCCACGGGCCCAGGATAGTGAAGGGTGACTGACGTCCCCGTACGAGTCGCGCCTGGTGGGCGATACTGGCGGGCGACACCCGGCGGACCGAAGAGGAGTAGCGCGCAATGCCGATCGCTTCCCCCGAGATCTACAACGAGATGCTCGACAAGGCCAAGAGCGGTGAGTACGCCTACCCGGCCATCAACGTGACCAGCTCGGAGACGCTGCACGCGGCCCTGCGCGGTTTCGCGGAGGCGGGCAGCGACGGCATCGTCCAGGTCTCGACGGGTGGCGCCGAGTTCCTGTCGGGCACCCGGGTCAAGAACATGGTCACCGGGTCCGTCGCGTTGGCCGAGTTCGCCCACGCCGTCGCGGACTCCTACCCGGTCAACATCGCGCTGCACACCGACCACTGCCCCAAGGACAAGCTGGACGGCTTCGTCCGCCCGCTGATCGCGATCAGCCGGGAGCGCGTGGCCAAGGGCGGGAACCCGCTGTTCCAGTCGCACATGTGGGACGGGTCCGCCGTCGACCTCGAGGAGAACCTCAAGATCGCGGCCGAGCTGCTGGACGAGGCGGCCAAGGCGAAGATCATCCTCGAGGTGGAGATCGGCGTCGTCGGCGGCGAGGAGGACGGCGTCGCGCACGACATCAACGAGAAGCTCTACACCGCTCCGGGCGACTACGAGCGCACCGTCGAGGCCCTCGGCGCCGGGGAGAAGGGCCGGTACCTGCTGGCCGCGACCTTCGGCAACGTGCACGGCGTCTACAAGCCGGGCAACGTCAAGCTCCGCCCGGAGATCCTGAAGCAGGGCCAGGAGGTCGCGATCGCCAAGCTCGGCCTCGCGGCGGACGCCAAGCCGTTCGACCTGGTCTTCCACGGCGGCTCGGGCTCGCTGCTCTCGGAGATCCACGAGGCGCTGACCTACGGCGTGGTGAAGATGAACGTCGACACCGACACCCAGTACGCCTTCACCCGGCCGATCGCCGCGCACATGTTCCAGAACTACGACGGCGTGCTGAAGGTGGACGGCGAGGTCGGCAACAAGAAGACCTACGACCCGCGCGTCTACATGAAGAAGGCCGAGGTCGCGATGTCCGAGCGGGTCATCGAGGCCTGCGAGTCGCTCAAGTCCGCGGGCAAGTCGCTGGCCGGCTGACGTGCTCCGGGAGCCGACGGGGAGGATGGCCGCATGAGTGTCCACGGCAACCTGCTGGGTCCCGAGCCCACCCGCCTCCCCGTCGATCCCGCCGTGGCCGCGCTGGCCGCGGGCGAGGACCCTGCGGACGTCGCTGCGGCCAACCCGACGTCGTCCCTGGCCTGGGCCACCCTCGCCGAGAACGCGCTGGCGGAGAAGCACACGGTCGCGGCCTACGCCTACGCCCGCACCGGCTACCACCGCGGGCTGGACCTGCTGCGCAAGAACGGGTGGAAGGGCTTCGGCCCGATCCCGTGGGCGCACGAGCCGAACCAGGGCGTGCTGCGCGCGCTCGGGGCGCTCTACCGCGCGGCGGACGCGATCGGCGAGACGGACGAGGTCGAGCGGCTCCGCGGCTTCATCACCGACTCCGACCCGGCCGCCGCGGCCGCGCTCGGGGTCTCCTGATCCGGTGACGGTCGCCGCGCGCGCCCGCGCCCGGCTGGAGCTGGGCGGGCGACGGCTCCGCCTGTCCGCCCTGCCGATCGTGCAGTGCGGGCTGGCCGCCGGGATCGCCTGGTTCGTCGCCGCGGACCTGGTGGGGCACGCCCGGCCGTTCTTCGCCCCGATCGCGGCGGTGATCAGCCTCGGGGTGTCGCTGGGCTCGCGGCTGCGGCGGGCCGGTGAGCTGGTCGTCGGGGTGAGCCTCGGCGTGCTGGTGGGGGACCTGCTGATCTCCTGGATCGGCACCGGGGTCTGGCAGATCGCGCTGGTCGTGGCCCTCGCGGTCGCCGCGGCCGTGTTCGCGGACGGCGGCACCCTGATCGTGGCGCAGGCGGGCGCCTCCGCCGTGCTGGTCGCGACCCTGCTCCCGCCCGGGGACACCGGCGGGATCGACCGCTGCGTCGACGCGTTGATCGGCGGGACCGTGGGCGTGCTGGTGGTGGCGCTGCTGCCGTCGCACCCCCTGGGGCCGGTGCAGCGCCAGGCCCGCCAGGCGCTCGACGAGCTGGCCGGGGTCCTCTTCGGCGTGGCGGACGCGCTGCGCTCGCGGGACGAGGCGGCCGCCAGTGCCGCGTTGTCCCGTGCCCGGCGCAGCCAACCCCTGGTCGACGAGCTGCGCGCCGCCCTGCGCTCCGGGCGGGAGGTCACGACCGTCGCCCCGCTGCGCCGCCCGCACCGCGCCGAGCTCACCCGCTTCTCCGAGCTCGCCGAGCGGGTCGACTACGCCTTCCGCAACACCCGCGTGCTCGCCCGCCGCGCCCTCGCCGCTCTGCAGGACGACGAACCCGCGGTCGAGGCCCTGCCGGACGCCGTCGCGCTGCTCGCCACCGCGGTCCGCAAGCTGGCCGAGGAGGTCCGCGGAGGTGACCGGGAGGCCGCCCGAGCCCCCATCCTGCAGCTGGTGTCGGACGCCCCGATCCTCGACGACGCGGGCGACCTCGGCATGTCCGAACAGGTCATGATCGCCCAGCTCCGTTCGATCGCCATCGACCTCCTCCAAGCCACCGGCCTCACCCGCCGCGAAGCAGTAGCCGCCTTCCGCGCCGAACTCTGACCCCACGCCACCGCGAGACCGCGAGTCCGACTCCCCCGCCCGCGAGTCGGACACCCCCGCCCGCGAGTCCCACACTTCCGACGCGCGAGTGAGGCGGATCCCGCGCGGCGGTCGGACATCCGCCTCAGAAGGGGATGCGGTCGAACAGCTCCCGCAGCCGCGCCTGTCGGGCCGGTCGGCCCGCGCCCACCCACGCGATCCGGCCGAGGAGGTGGTCGCGGAAGGCCGGGTGGGTCTCGTGGTTCTGGGCGTCCGGGCCGGTCAGGGCACAGTTGTGCAGGAGAGCACGCAGGTCGTCGTACTCCCGGCGCGAGGCGGCGGGGCTGGTGTTCACCACCAGCCCGGTCACCCGCTGCCGGTGGTGCGCGGGCATGATCCGCGTCTTGTCCGGGCGAAGGGTGAAGCCCTCGTCGGCGGCGATCGCGGCGGCGCGCCGGACCAGGCCGTGCACCGGGAGATCGTCCCCGGAGAGCACGAGGTCGTCCGCGTACCGCCCGTACCGCGCCCCGACGGCCGCGGCGAGCCCCGCCACCCGCCGGTCCAACGTGTGCGCGAGCAGGTTCGCCACGGCAGGCGAGCTGGGCGCGCCCTGCGGGAGATGGGGGAGGGCGAGTCGGTCCAGCAGCCTGCGCCGGGCCTCGCCGGGCGGACCGGGCGCGCGGCGCAGCACGGCCCGCGGCGTGCTCGTGACGAGCATTCCGGCCAGCACCTGCGCGACCGCCGCCGGATACCCCGCCGCCCGCAACAGCCCGGCGACGCGGGCCGGCCCGATCCGGGTGAAGAACCCCTCGACGTCCACCCGCACCACCATCGTCCGCCCGGAGTGCACGGCGGCGAGGGTGAACGGCGACCGGCCACGGACGAACCCGTGCGCGGCGGGGTGCACCGGGATCCGGTCGAGCACCCGACGGCCGATGCGGCGCTGCAGCTCGGCGAGCCGGGGCGCCGGCGTCTCGATCAGCCGATCGTCTCGCCACACCGCGCGGTAGTGGTGCAGCCTGCCCTCGGGCGCGCGGCGCAGCCACCCCCCGGGGTCGGCGAACCACTCGGGCTCACCGGCGCGCAGGTCGAGACCCTGCGCGAGTTCCTCCACGGTGGACCATCGCGGGACGGGCCAGCGCCACACCGGCTGCGGTTCCTGGACCACGATCCGCCGCGCCAGCACGCTCCGGATCCCGTCGAGCAGCTCGACGTACGTCCCGCGCGGCGCCTCCGGCCAGCGCTCGAGCAGCCGCGCCCCGACCTCGTCCGCGCGGTCGCCCACGACCGTACCCACCGCGCGGACCAGGGCGGCCTCGTTCCACGGCACCCCGAGGAGCGCCCGCAGTACCACCTCGGGATCGGTCACCACCCACCCCGAGCCGTGATCCACCCGTCGGGCGGAAGGTGGTCGGGGCACGACCGCCCCGCTCCTCGGCGGCGGATCACGAGTCGCGTTCCGACTCGGCCGCCCCGCGGACACCACCCCCGGCGCCGATGATCCACGCCTGGGGCGGAAGGCGGTCGGGATTCGACCGCTCCGCTCCCCGTCGGTGGATCATCGTCCGTCCGCCGGACGGGCCGCCCGCGGCGACCACCGAACCGCACAGTCCGTCCACGGAGAGCGTGATCCGACCCTCCCGCTCCCCGGCCGTGGATCGTCGGGGTGATGTCGCGGCGCCCGGTCGACCTGGGCTCTCGTCCGCCGTGCGCCTCGGTCCCGACGGAACGGGAGGCCGCGCACGGGACGCCGTGCGGTGCAGAGATCGTGCACCCCGGGGTTGCCCCGGGGCCGCGAGCGCCGGGCCCGCAGGCCCGACGGTTCGCCGACTCGTCCGTGCGCCGCGACATCGGACCCACCGTACCGAGCCCCACCGACGGATCCGCCCTGCCGGCATTCACCGAGGCTGCGCGAGGGCGGCAGCGAAGCGCACCGGGCCCGCCCCGGAACGGGCCGCGGTGCCGACTCCGACCGCATGATCCACGCCTCGGGCGGCCAGCGGTCGCTCAGTGACCGATCCACTCCCGAGTGGTGGATCACCGGGGGCTGCGCGGCCCCTGGTCGGTCACGAGCCGCCCAGCCGCATCTCCCGACCCGCCCACCTCCGCCGCAGCCAGCGATCGTGGCTGGCCACCACGACGGCGCCGGGGCCGGTCCCCAGGGCCTCCTCCAGCTCGTCCGACAGGCGCGGCGAGAGGTGGTTGGTGGGCTCGTCCAGCAGCAGGAGCTCGGGCGGATCCGCGATCAGCAGGGCCAGTGCGAGCCGCCGCCGCTGCCCGACGGACAGGTCCCCGACCCGGGTGCCCAGGTCCCGCGGGGCGAGCAGGCCGAGCGAGGCGAGGGACACCGCGTCCGGCCCGAGCGCGGCCTCCCAGGTCTGCATCACCGTCCGATCAGGACGGTCGAACTCGGTGTCCTGGGTGAGCACCCCCACGGTGAGCCCGCCCCGCCGTCGGACGTCGCCGGTGGCCTCCAGGCGCCCGGCCAGCACCGCGAGCAGCGTGGACTTGCCCGCCCCGTTGGGCCCGGTGACCAGCAGCCGGTCGTCGGCGACGACGTCCAGCCGGTCGAGGGCCAGCCGGCCCGGGACCCGCGCCGACCGCAGCGACACGAGCAGCCCCTCGGCCGCGTCCGTGGCCAGCGCGGAGGCCTGGAACCGCAGCGGCGCGGGCGGCTTGCGGACCTGGTCGCGCTCCAGCTCCTCCAGCCGGCGCGCGGCGTTGCGGACCCGGCTGGACACCTGCTTCTCGATGCGCTGGCCGCGGCGCCCGTAGCCCATCTTGTCGTGGTCCGGCATGTCCCGGCCGTGCGCGACGCGGTGCGCGGTGACCCGCACCGAGTGCCGCAGCTCGCGCAGCTCCTCCTGCTCGGCGGTGAACCGCTCCTCCCAGCGTTCCCGCTCGGCGCGCTTGGCGTCCTGATAGGACGAGTAGCCGCCGCCGTAGCGGGTCGGCCCGTCCACCGCGGGGTCGAGGTCGATCACGTCCGTGCACACGGCGTCGAGGAAGGCCCGGTCGTGGCTGGCCACCACGACCACGCCCGGCAGGCCGCGCAGCTGTTCCTCCAGGAAGGCCGCGGCGGCGTCGTCGAGGTGGTTGGTCGGCTCGTCGAGCAGCAGGGCCGCCGGGCGGCGGATCAGCAGCGCGGCGAGCGCCAGCCGCCCGCGTTGGCCCCCGGACAGCGACCCGACCGTCCGGTCGAGGGCGACGTCACCGAGCCCCAGACCCTCCAGCACGAGCGACGCCCGCCGGTCTGCGTCCCACGCGCCGTGCTCCTCGGCGCGTTCGAGGCGTTCACCGTAGGCGTCCAGGAGCGCGGGATCGTCCGCGATCAGGGCGCCCAGCCGGTCCAGCTCGGCGAGGTCGGCGCGGGCCTCGCGCAGGGCGTCGTCGAGCACCTCGGCGAGGGTCACGGTCGGCCCGAACGGCAGCTCCTGGTGCAGGAACCCCAGGTCGGGAGGCCGGACGACGGTGCCGCCGTCCGGTTCGTCCGCACCGGCCAGCAGCCGCAGCAGGGTCGACTTGCCCACGCCGTTCTCGCCGATCAGGCCGACCCGGCGGCCGGGGGCGGCGGTGAGGGACACGCCGTCGAGCACGCGGCGGCCGCCGAGGGTGCGGACGAGGTCATGGGCGAGCAGGGGAGCGGGCATGCGACACCACCGGGAGGGAGCTCCGAACGCCCGACGGGTGATCCGCGGCCGGGCGGGGGTGGTGTCAGTGCCTCATGTCGTGATCCACCCTGCCACAGGTGTCCAGCCATTTCCCGAAGAGCCGCGCGGGATCGACCTCGTCCGGGCGGGCCCGGTGGTGCTCCGGCACCCACTCCCCGCCGGTCCAGAGGCTCGCCCGCCTGCGGTGCGGCGGGCCGAACGGGCCCCACTCCGGCGGAGTGGGTGGCAGTCCGGTCCAGCTGCCCGACGCGGCCAGGTGCGGCTCTCCCGGGGTCCTCGGTCCATCGTGGACCAGCGTGCGCCGCTCGCCGGTCCACCGACGCGGAGACGTGGATCGTCCCGGGGACGGTGAGCGCCAGGGTGACTGCACCGGACCCCAGCGGTCGATCATCGGCCTGCCCGCCGGGCTCGGCGCGTGCACGGGAGCCTCCCCCTCACGGCGAGCAGCCCGGTGGCGGCCGGGAAGCCCGCGTCCCGGTCGAGCCTGCACACGCGGTCACTCCCTCACGTGGCGGATTCACCCCCGGCCCGACCCGAGTACGTTCTCCATCGGTGATCTCGACGTCACACGGGGTGCGGGACACTGGGCGTGCACATGTGGGGCGCCGCGCGGGGAGGATGAGAACAGTCATGCAGTTCCTGATCAGGTGGGTGCTGGCGCCGCTCGTCCGCGTGATCTGGCGGCCCCGGGTCGTCGGGGCGCAGCGCGTGCCCACCACCGGTCCGGTCATCTTCGCGGCCAACCACCGCGCCGCCGTCGACACGGCGGTCATCCCGTTGGTCACCCCGCGGCCGGTCGCGTTCCTCGGCAAGGCCGAGTACTTCACCGCGCGCAGCCTCAAGGGCCGGTTGGTGGCCCGCTTCCTCACCGCGCTCGGGTACGTGCCGGTCGACCGGGGCAACGCCAAGGCGGGCCTCGCGGCGCTGGACGCGGGCCGCACCGTGCTGCGCGCGGGCGGCGCGTTCGGCATCTACCCGGAGGGCACCCGCTCGCTGGACGGGCGGTTGCACCGCGGGCACACCGGCGTCGCCTCCCTGGCGCTGTCCACCGGCGCGACCGTGGTGCCGGTGGCCCTGCTCGGCACGGACAGGGTGCAGCCAGTGGGCAAGAAGCTCCCGCGGCTCGCCCCCGTCGAGGTCCGCTTCGGTGAGCCGCTGGACTTCTCCCGCTACGACGGGCTGGAGGGCTCCGCCGCCATCCGCCGCGCCGTCACGGACGAGATCATGGACGCGATCGCTGAGCTGTCCGGCCAGGTCTACGTCGACCGCTATCACCAGCGGCCGGGCTCACAGGCGGCATAAGCCCGCATAGGCGAGGATCGACGCATGACCGACCTCGCCGACGCCCTGGCCGACGCCCTCGACACGGAGCTCGGCGTCGTCGACGCGGAGGTGGCCGCCGCGTACCCGGGGGATTCCGGCAGCCGGCAACCCGTGCACACGGTCTACGTCCCCGCGGACCGGTTCGACCGGCACACCGCAGCGGCCTGGGGGGAGCGGGCCCAGGAGACCTTCGACGCGTACGCCTCCGACCTCACCGCGATCTGGGGCGCCCCCGCCGACCTGCGGGACCGGGTGCGGGACAAGCTGGCCGCGGAGCCGATCGAGGACCTGCGGATCGACTTCGAGGACGGCTACGGCCTGCGCCCGGAGGCCGAGGAGCGCGCCGAGGTGGTCCGGGCGGCGGCGGAGCTGCACGCGGCGATCGCGGCCGGGACCGCGCCACCGTTCTCCGGGATCCGCTTCCGCAGCTTCGAGGCGGCGACCCGGGCACGGGGGGTGCGGACGCTCGTCGGGTTCATCGAGCAGCTCTGCCTGCTCGGCGGGATCCCCGCCGGGTTCGTGGTCACCTTGCCCAAGGTCACCGCCACCGCGCAGGTCACCGGCCTGGTCGCGGCGCTGGAGTCGCTGGAGGCCGAGTGCGGCATCCCCGCGGGGACGCTGCGTTTCGAGATCCAGGTGGAGACGCCGCAGTCCGTCCTCGCCCTGGACGGCACCTCGCCCCTGCCCGGCATGATCGCCGCAGGCGGGGGCCGCTGCACCGGCCTGCACTACGGCACCTACGACTACTCGGCCTCGCTGGGCGTCGCGGCGGAGTACCAGAGCATGGAGCACCCGGTCGCCGACCACGCCAAGGCGGTGATGCAGGTGGCGGCGGCGGGTACCGGCGTACGCCTGTCCGACGGCTCCACGAACGTCATGCCCGTCGGCGGGCCGGACGAGGTGCGGGCGGCCTGGGCGCTGCACGGCAGGCTGGTCCGCCGCTCCCTCGAACGCGGCTTCTACCAGGGCTGGGACCTGCATCCGGCCCAGCTGCCGAGCCGCTTCGCCGCGGTGTTCACCTTCTTCCGCGGCTCCGCCGAGTCCGCGGCGCGCCGACTGCGGAACTATCGCGAGCGGGCCGACTCGGGCTTCATGGACGAGCCCGCCACCGCCGTCGCACTGGCGGGCTTCCTGCTCCGCGGTGTGGACTGCGGCGCCCTGGACGGCGACTGGGTGGAGAAGCACACGGGCGCGCCCCTGTCCGAGCTGAACACGGTGGCCCGCCGCCCCACCCCCGCGCCGAGATGAACCTCAGTGTCGTTCGGACCATGATCGAACAGCACTGAGGTTCATCTCGGCGGTCAGTGGGGCTCGGGGGCCGGCTCGTCCTGCTTCGTGAAGTGGTTGAAGACCAGGTTCAGCAGGACCGCGAAGATCGCGCAGGCGGAGATGCCGGACTCGAAGATCGTGGCCAGCCAGTCCGGGAGGTGCAGGTAGACCTCGGGAACGGTGATCGGGATGAGCCCCACGCCGATGGACGTGGCCACGATCAGGATGTTCGAGTTCGTGAACTCCACCTTGGACAGCGTCCGGATGCCCGCCGCGGCGACCGAGCCGAACAGCACGATCCCGGCGCCACCGAGCACGGGCTGCGGGATGGCGTTCATGACCCGGCCGAGCACCGGGAGCAGGCCGAGGACCACGAGGATCCCGCCGCCCGCCGCCACCACGAACCGGGACCTGATGCCCGTGATCGCGACCATCCCGACGTTCTGCGCGAAGGCCGAGATGGGCATGCCGTTGAACACCGGCGAGATCGCGGTGGCCCCCATGTCCGCGCGCAGACCGGCTGCGATCCGCTTCCGGTCGACGTCCGTGCCGAGGATCTCGCCGACGGCGAGCAGGTCGGCCGTCGTCTCCGCCATGATCACCAGGATGACGATCGTCATGGAGACGATCACGCCGATCGCGAACTGCGGCACGCCGAAGTGGAAGGGCTGCGGCAGCGAGAAGATCGGGCCGGTGCCCACGGCGCCCCAGTTCACCCGGCCCATGAGCGTGGCGATGATGGTGCCGACCACGAGGCCGAGCATGACCGCGAGCCGGGAGAACAGGCCCCTGCCGAACCGGGCGATGGCCAGCGTCACGACGAGGGTGAGGAAGCCCAGCAGGAGGCTGGTGCCCGAGCCGTAGTTCGGGTTCGGCTGCCCGCCCACCATCGGGTTGCCGCGGATCCAGCGCAGCGCCACCGGGAAGAGCGAGATGCCGATGATCGTGATGACGCACCCGGTCACGATCGGCGGGAAGAACCGCACCAGGCTCGCGAACAGCGGCGCGATGACGAAACCGATGACGCCGGCCACGATCACGGCGCCGAAGATCGTGGCCATCCGGGCCGCAGGGTCCGCGATGGACTCGTCGGTGGCCACCGCCGTCATCGTGCCGACGGCGGCGAAGGACACGCCCTGCACCAGCGGCAGCTGCGACCCGACGTAGGGCACCCCGAGCGACTGCAGCAGCGTGCCGAGGCCGGAGACGAACAGCGCGGCGGTCACGAGCAGGGCCTGGTCGGCCGGGGCCAGCCCGGCCGCGGAGGCGATGATGATCGGGGGCGACACGACGCCCGCGTACATGGCCAGGATGTGCTGCAGACCGAAGAAGAACGCCTTGCCGACGGGGACCCTCTCGTCCTCCGGGCGGACGGCGACCTCGGTCTCCTCCTGCGGTTCGGCGGTCATCAGATGAAGCCCTTCACGCCTTCCCAGGCACTGCCCGCGGGCGGCGCGTCGTCACGGACGATGGACGCCTCGATCAGCCCGTAGGGCCGGTCGGCGGCATACCAGACCTCGTTCGGGTTATCGAGGCCCCACTTGTCGAGGTCGACGAGGAAGTGGTGCTTGTTCGGCATCGAGAAGCGGATCTCGGCCACCTCGGGATGGCCCTCCAGGGCGGCCTCGCCCATCGTGTAGAGCGTCTGCTGCAGCGAGAGCGAATGCGTGAGCGCGAACTTGTCCAGCAGGGTCTGCCGGATGGAGGAGAAGGACTTGTCCCAGTCGATGTCCGTGCCGACATAGCGCCAGCGGGCGCTGACCGCCGTCGCGAGGATGCGGTCGTCCGTCTCCACCAGCGAGGTGTAGGGCACGTCCGGGAAGCCGTGGAACTCGCTTCCGGTGCTCTTCAGCACCACCAGCCCGGTCAGCCCGGAGATCACCGTCTCGTCGGCGCCCAGCTTGGTCACGACACAGGTGCGCACCTCGGAGCCCGCCTTGGTGAAGGCGTGGTCGTGCGGACCGCCCTCGGACGTGCTGATGCGCTCCCAGTGGTCCAGGTTCACCTCCTGTCGCGAGCCCGTGACCTGCTCGAACCCGTCCACGAAGTAGCGCGCCATGAGGAGCCCGAACGCCTCCGGGTTGGCGACGCCGTGCTGCCGGGCCAGTGCGTAGACGGTGTTCTTCTGCGTGTCGGTGGCGATGACCTTGGCGTTCGAGCCGGTCAGGTGGGTCTCGGCGAAGTCGCCGATCAGCTGGCTCGTGACCGTCACGTCGGTGATCCGGTGCACCGGCGTGGAGCGGTCGACGTGCACCATGTGGCACTCCGCCTTGCCGTACTGGTTGTAGCCGAGTGAGATGCCCATTCGTCCTCCGGTCGGGTGAGAGTGGGGCGCTGACGGGGTTCCCACTGTGGGTTACATCACTGTCGCCCCGTGGGTCGAGTACGTGAACTCGGCCCACGGGGCGACGGGGGTGGCGCGGGTCAGGCGGTGGCGGTCTCCTCGGCCGGGGTGGCCGGGGTGACCTTGCGCGAGATCGCCCAGTGCAGGACGAAGGCGATGATCGCACCGATGAACCAGCTGTAGGCGGCGGCGTCCGCCGAGCCGAGCAGCACGACGAGCATGGCGACGACGGCGCCGACGGCCGTCACGCCGATCGCGACCGGGTTGTAGCCCTTGGTGAAGTGGTACCGGCCGGTCGGGCTCATCGTGTACATCGCGTCGACGTCCACCTGCCGCTTCTTGATCAGGTAGTAGTCGGCGATCAGCACGCCGTACAACGGGCCGATGAAGGCGCCCAGGGTGTCCAGCGTGTAGTGGATGACCTCGGGGCTCGAGTAGAGGTTCCACGGCGTGATCAGCACCGAGCCGACGGCGGCGATCATGCCGCCCATCCGCCAGCTGATCTTCTTCGGGTTGACGTTGGAGAAGTCGAAGGCGGGCGAGACGAAGTTCGCCACGATGTTGATGCCGATGGTGGCGACCATGAAGGTCAGGGCGCCCAGGACCACGGCGAAGGTCGAGTCGAGGCGGGCGACGGTCTCCACCGGGTCGTCGATCAGCTCACCGAAGACGGGCACGGTGGCCGCCGCGGTGACCACGACGAGCAGCGCGAACACGATGAAGTTGAGCGGCAGGCCGAGGAAGTTGCCCTTCTTCACGTCGGAGAACGAGCGGCCGTAGCGGGCGAAGTCGCCGTAGTTCAGCATCGGGCCGGAGAAGTACGACACGACCAGCGCGATGGCGCCGAGCATGATCGGGACGACCCCCCAGCCGCTGACCAGGTTCTCGGACAGGTTCAGGTCGATGTTCGACCAGCCCGCCTCGATGATCAGGTAGCCGGCCAGCAGGAACATCACGACGTAGACGGCCGGGCCGCAGAAGTCGATGAACTTGCGGATCGCCTCCATGCCGCGCCAGAACACGACGGCCTGCAGCACCCACATGCCGAGGAAGGCGATCCAGCCGAGGGCGGAGAGCCCGACGAACCCGGTGGCGTCGTCCGCCAGCGACGCCGTGCCCGGCCACAGCTTCAGGATGACGACGACCAGGGACTGCGAGGCCAGGTAGGTCTGGATGCCGTACCAGGCCACCGCGATCAGGCCGCGGATGATCGCGGGCACGTTGGCCCCGAGCACGCCGAACGACGAGCGGCAGATGACCGGGTACGGGGTGCCGGTGGCCTGGCTGGGCCGCGCGACGAGGTTGCACAGGTAGTACACGATGACGATGCCGACGAGCAGGGCGATGAGCACCTGCCAGGCGGCGAGGCCGAGTGCGAACAGCGAGCCCGCGGTGACGTACCCGCCGACGCTGTGCACGTCGGACATCCAGAACGCGAAGAAGTTGTAGGACTTCCAGCTCTGCTTCTTCAGCGGGGCCAGGTCCTCGTTCGTGAGCCGATCGTCGTAGGACGCCTTGATCTCACCCGGTGTCCCGCTCGTCGCGACCGGGGCCGCCTCCACTGATTCCGACATTCAGCCCTCCGCCTGTCTCCGACCCGATGGGGTGACGGTAAATCCTGGTCGGAGCTGTACAGAGGGGGATCGGAACACTTCACGAGTTCGTCCCCGGCGTTAAGACGAGCGTGACATATATGCGGCTAATGGATCTGGAAATCCGCCAGTATTCCGGTGTAGGTCTTCGCCGGAGGGCGGGCGAACTCGCCCCGGTCGCCGGTCCGCAGGCCGAGCGAGACGAGTGACTCCACGGCCTTCGTCGCCGCGGCCACACCGTCCACCACGGGCACCCCGATCGCCCCGGCGATGTGCGCGCAGAGGTCCGCCATACCCGCGCAGCCCAGCACGACGGCGTCGGAGCCGTCCTGCGCGATCGCGCGCCTGCACTCCTCGGTGATCCGCTCCCGGGCGGCGGGGTCGGTCTCGAGCTCCAGCACGGGGATCTCGCAGGCGTGGATGCCGCGGCAGAACCGGGCGGCGCCGTAGTGCTCGGCGAGGTCGTGCGCGCGGCCCGCGGTGCGGCCGAGGGTGGTCACCACGGAGAAGCCCCGCCCCAGGTAGGAGGCGGTCCGCATGGCCGCCTCGGCGATCCCGACGACCGGGCCGTGAGCCAGCTCGCGGGCCGCCTCCAGGCCGGGGTCGCCGAAGCAGGCGATCACGTACCCCGCGGAGCCAGCGCGCTCCCCGGCGGCGATCTCGGCGAGCAGCCCCGGCACGGCGAGCGCCTCGTCGTAGTGGCTCTCGATCGAGGCGGGCCCCATCGCGGGGGTGACCGCGCGGATCGTGGTGCCGGGCGCCGCGACGGCCGCCGCGGCCTTCCCGATCGACGCGGTCATCGACTCGGTGGTGTTGGGGTTGATCACCGTGAGGAGCACTCCGTCGACGCTACCGGCTCCCGGTGAACCCGATCTCGCAGGTTACGGGCGTGTGACACGGCGCTCGACTGGCAGAGTGCGGGCATGGCAGGCATCAGCACGCACGTCCTCGACGCCGCGCTCGGCAGGCCCGCCGCCGGCGTCGAGGTGACCCTGACCGCGCCGGACGGGACCGCGCACACGGGTGTCACGGACGCGGACGGCCGCGTCGGCGACCTCTACACCGGCGCCCTCGCGGCGGGCACCTACACGGCGATCTTCGCGATCGGCGCCTACCACGCCGCGACCGGCCAGGAGTCCTTCTACCCGGAGATCACGATCGCCTTCACCGCGGACCCCGACCGCGGGCACTACCACGTCCCGCTGCTGCTCTCGCCCTACTCGTACACGACCTACCGCGGCTCCTGAGCCTCGCCGAGCCGGAAGGCGAAGGTGCGGTGGCGCGATCTCCTCCCCGACCGCGTCGAGGGCTCCCGGCCGGACCACGGCGCGCGTCGCCGACGGCGTGTGGACGAAACCCGTCATGCCCGCGCCAGCAGGGTGGCCAGGGCGGTGGTGAGCGCCTTCTCCGGGCCCTCGGGGAGCTCGTCGGCGCGCCGGCCGACGTGCGCGTCCGGCCGGACGAGGACGGCACCAGGGCCGGCTTCCACGCCAGGTTGTAGGAGTCCTGGATGGACGTGTTCGAGCCGAGCCCCGGAACCGTGTCGTCCCCGACGAGGTCGTGGACGATCTTGGTGGCCATCGCGTCGTCCACCTGTCCCGCACCGTGCCGGGGACCCGTCCGCGTCCTGCTCGAGGCCCAGGTACTCCGTGTCGAACCGGATCCGGCTGCCGCGCTCGGCCGCGTGCCCGACCAGGATCGGTCTGCGGCAGGTCGCCGTTGTCCGACGGGCTGGCCGGCGTGTAGTCCGCCCGGCGCGCCGGGTGTGTGCCCCACGTGCGGACGCGGCCGATCTCGTCCCCCGCCAGGCTCGTGCAGAAGACCGTGTCCCCCATCAGGGACGACGGCGTCCCGCGCGCCGTCCCCGCGTGGCCCGGGCGGGCACCCCGCGACCCCGGCATGGATCCGTCGGACACTCCCCGGCGTTTCAGCGGGCGGCGTTCTTCACGAACCCGGTCTCGGTGTGCTGCAGGGCCGGGTCGCCGCCCTGCCAGCCGCCGCGGACGTGACGGCGGATCGTGCCGTCGTCCGTGGCGCGGGCGGCGGAGTGCCAGAGGAAGGCGTCGTGCAGGATGACGTCCCCCCGCTCGGCGTAGACGGGGACCTCGCCGCGGACCTTCTCGAAGCCCAGCGGCATCGGGAAGGGGGCCGGGGTGTCGGTGTAGCCGCGCGCGGCGGGCGCGCCCTCGGGCACCACGGCGCCGTTGACGTTCTCGTACGGGCTCGGGGTCGCCCAGAGGTGGCTGCCCGGGACCACGCGGAGGAAGCCGTTGGCCGGGCTGGTCCCGTCGACGTGGATGGTGAACGCGGTGCCGGGCCAGATGTCGAGGTGCGGCACGGCCTGCCAGTCCGCGTGCCAGCCGATCCGGCTGTAGCCGGACTCCCGGCCGGGCCGCGCGTCCTGGTAGACGACGCCGTTCACGTTGCGCCAGAACCCCTCGCCGAGCAGGTCCCCGACGAGGGCGCGCAAGGCGGGCAGGGTCAGCGCGGTCTCGACGGCGGGGGCCAGCTCCTCCACGTGCTCGACGTAGTTGACGAACGCCTCGGCCTTCTCCGCGTCGTCGAGGTACTTGGTGGAGCCGTGGCGCCCGGCCAGCGCCCCGGACAGCACGCCGCGCTGGGCGAGCACGCACTCGGCCTCGATGGTCTCCAGCAGGGGGGCCGGGATCAGGTCGCGGAGGACCACGAAGCCCCACCGCCGGTAGAACTCGGCCGCGGCGGGCAGCTCCTCGGGGGTGTGGACGCCGAGATCGGTGAACGCGCCGAGGTCGAGGGTCTGCACTGCGGGCCTCCTGTTGAACCGGGTGGTTCACCCAGGATGCCGGGTGGGGACGACCGCGGGCAAGGACCCGTCGTTACGTTCCGATGAAGGGGCGTGGCGGGCCATTGCCGGAGCACCCGTCCCCGGGGTCTGCTCGACTCCCTTTGCCCACCCGGATCGGAGCGCGCATGGACCTGAACACGGTCACCGGCTACCGCCGGGCCCGCACCCGCGCGGACCTGGCGTTGGCCCCCGGTGAGCGGGTTCTCGGCGGCGGTACGTGGCTGTACTCGGAGCCGCAGATCGACACGACCGGTCTGGTCGACCTCACCGCCATGGGCTGGACGCCGGTCGAACGCACGGCGGACGGTCTGACCATCGCCGCCACCTGCACGATCGCCGAGCTGCTGGCCCACCCGGACCGCCCGCCGCTGGCCGCGGAGTGCGCGAACGCCCTGCTGGCCGGCTTCAAGATCTGGAACGTCGCGACGGTCGGCGGCAACGTCTGCCAGTCCTTCGCGGCCGCGGGCATGGTGTCGCTGTGCGTGGCGCTCGACGGCGTGGCGCTGGTCTGGCGGCCGGACGGGACCGAGTTCCGGACCCCGGTCGCCGAGCTCGTCACCGGCAACGGCACGAACGCGCTGCGCCGCGGCGAGGTGCTGCGAGCCCTGGAGCTGCCCGCGCCCGCGCTGCGGGCGCGGACCGCGTTCCGCAAGATCGCGCTCGCCGACCTCGGCCGCTCGGGGGCGGTGCTCACCGGGCGGGCGGATCCCTCCGGCGAGGCCGTCTTCGGGATCACCGCGGCCACCGCGGCACCCACCGTGCTGCGGTATCCCGCGTTGCCCACCGCGGCCGAGCTGCGCGCGGACGTCGACGCGGCCGCCGGTTACTACACCGACCCGCTCGGCTCTGCGGACTGGCGACGGCAGGTCAGCGCGGTGCTGCTCGAGGAGATCAGGGTGGAGCTGGCATGAGGTACACGGTCAACGGCGCCGCAGGCGAGGGCGAGCCCCGCCCGGGGCAGTGCCTGCGCACCTTCCTGCGCGAGGCCGCGCACTTCGAGGTGAAGAAGGGCTGCGACGCGGGCGACTGCGGAGCCTGCTCGGTGCTGGTCGACGGCACGCCGGTGCACTCCTGCCTCTACCCCGCACAGCGCGCCGAGGACGCGGCGATCACCACCGTCTCCGGTCTCGGCACCCCGGACGACCTGCACCCGATGCAGCAGGCCTTCGTGGAGAACTTCGGGTTCCAGTGCGGGTTCTGCACCGCGGGGATGATCGTGACGGCCTCGACCCTGTCCGAAGAGGACCTTCCCGACCTCCCCCGCCGGATGAAGGGCAACCTCTGCCGCTGCACCGGGTACCGCTCGGTGCGCCAGGCGATCGAGGCGGGGGTGCGGGGCACGGTCGGCGCGCCCGAGCCGGGCAGCCGGGTCGGGGACTCGCCGCGCCCGCCGGCGGGTCGCCGGGTGGTGACCGGCACCGAGCCCTACACCTTCGACGTCGCCGTGCCCGGCTGCCTGCACCTGAAGGTGCTGGCCGCGCCGCACGCGCACGCCCGCATCCGCTCGATCGACACCGCGGCGGCGCGCGCCGTGCCGGGCGTCGCACTGGTGCTGACCCACGAGAACACCCCGGACACCCGCTACTCCACCGGCCGCCACGAGCACCGCGAGGACGACCCGGACGACACCAGGATGCTCGACGACGTGGTCCGGCACGTCGGGCAGCGGGTGGCGGCGGTCGTCGCGGAGACGGCCGCGGCGGCGGAGCAGGCGTGCCGCGCGATCGTCGTGGACTACGAGGTGCTGCCCGCGGTGCTCGACCCGGAGGAGGCCCGGCTGCCCGGGGCGCCGCTGGTGCACCCGGACCGCACGCCCGCGGACCGGGTGGACGAGGCCGACCGCAACGTCGTGCTAGCCGTCCATGGTGGACACGGCGGGTCCGTGGACGAGGCGCTGGCCGCCTCCGCGGTGACGGTCTCCGGCACCTGGCGCACCGCGCGGGTCAGCCACGCGCAGCTGGAGACGCACGGCGCGCTCGGGTGGCTGGAGGGCGACCGGCTGGTCGTCCGGGCGAGCACCCAGGTCCCGTTCCTCGCCCGCACCGAGCTGGCCCGGCTGCTGGAGCTGCCCGAGGAGCGGGTCCGCGTCCACGCCGGACGGGTGGGCGGCGGGTTCGGTGGCAAGCAGGAGATGTTCGCGGAGGACCTGGTGGGGCTCGCGGTGCTGCGCACCGGCCGCCCGGTCGCCTACGAGCTCTCCCGGACCGACGAGTTCCAGCGCACCTCGGTGCGCCACCCGATGCGGGTCGGGGTGACGCTGGGGGCGACGGCGGAGGGCGTGCTCACCGCGATGAAGGTCGACGTCCTCTCGGACACCGGCGCGTACGGCAACCACTCGCGCGGAGTGCTGTTCCACGCCATCGCGGAGTCGGTCAGCGTGTACCGCTGCCCGGTCAAGCACGTCGACGCCGAGGTCGTCTACACGAACAACGTCCCGTCCGGCGCCTTCCGCGGGTACGGGCTGGGGCAGGTGATCCTCGGCGTCGAGTCGGCGATGGACGAGCTCGCCGTGGAGCTGGGGCTCGACCCGTTCGAGCTGCGCAGGCGCAACGTCGTGCGGGACGGGGAGCCGCTCTACGTCGCGCAGCACGCGGAGCCGGAGTCAGACCTGGTCTGGGGCAGCTACGGGCTGGACCAGTGCCTCGACCTGGCTGCCGCCGCGGTGACGCGGGGCAACGGGGTGGCGGCACCCGTCGGGGAGCAGTGGCGGGTCGGCGAGGGCATGGCGCTCGCGCTGATCGCCACGATGGCGCCCTTCGGACACGTGGCGCGGACCTCGGTGGCGCTGGCGCCGGACGGGCGGTACCACGTCGCCGTCGGCACGGTGGAGTTCGGCAACGGCACCCACACGGTGCACGCGCAGCTCGTGGCCACCGCGCTGGAGACCACACTGGACCGGATCGTGCTGTCCGGTTCGGACACCGACCTCGTCGAGTACGACACGGGGGCCTTCGCCTCCGCCGGGACGACGGTGGCGGGCAAGGCCGTGCACGGCGCGGCGCTGGACCTGCGGGCACAGATCCTCGCGCGCGTGCCCGGCGGTGCCCTGGAGCGGGACGGGGTGCGGACGGCGGACCGCCTCGTGCCCTTCGCCGAGATCGGCCCGCTGACGGGCACCGGGGCGGAGTTCGGGGAGGCGAGGTCGTTGTGCGCCAACGTCCACGCCGTCCGGGTCGCGGTGAACACCGAGACCGGCGAGGTACGGATCCTGCAGTCCGTGCACGCGGCGGACGCCGGCACCGTGCTGAACCCCGAGCAGTGCCGCGGGCAGGTGGAGGGCGGTGTGGCGCAGGGGATCGGGAGCGCGCTCTACGAGGAGGTCATGATCGGCGAGCAGGGGGAGGTGCTGAACCCGGTGTTCCGCACCTACCGCGTCCCGCAGCTGGCCGACATCCCGGACACCGAGGTGTACTTCGCCGCGACCAGCGACGACCTCGGTCCCTACGGCGCCAAGTCGATGAGCGAGTCGCCGTACAACCCGGTGGCCCCGGCGATCGGCAACGCGATCCGCCGGGCCCTGGGTGTCCGCCCCTACGAGCAGCCCTTCTCCCGCGACCGGGTGTGGCGGCTGGCCGCGAAGACCGAGCGGAGCCCCTAGATGTCGCCGCCGCAGAGGTTGTTGACGCGGTGGGCGGGTGGATGTCCGCCGATCGCG
>NZ_BAABGT010000023.1:0-16586 GCF_039541715.1 Pseudonocardia xishanensis | reverse complement strand
CTCGTCGTCGACGAGTTCCCGATGACGGTGACCGGCAAGGTCCGCAAGGTCGAGATGCGGGCGAAGTCCGCGGAGCTGTTGGACCTCGGCACCCCGTAAGGACGGTGCGCGACGCCGGTTGCGCGACTACTCTGGGCGGAGCGCGTCCCGGTGCCGCCGGGGCGCGTTCGTCGTGCACGGGCGTACGGCGGAGCAGGACGATCGAGGAACGGGTGAGCAGGGTGCCGACCGGCAGGGTCAAGTGGTACGACGCCGAGAAGGGCTTCGGGTTCCTCGCCCAGGACGGCGGTGAGGACGTCTACGTCCGCAAGGCCTCGCTGCCTCCGGGCGTGGAGGCGCTGAAGCAGGGGCAGCGGGTCGAGTTCGGGATGGCGGACGGGCGGCGCGGACCGCAGGCGCTGTCCGTGCGGATCGTCGACACCCAGCACTCCGTGGTGGAGGCGACCCGACGGCCCGCCGAGGAGCTGCACGGCCTCATCGAGGACATGATCAAGCTGCTGGACGCGCGGGTCCAGCCGGACCTGCGCCGCGGCCGCTACCCGGACCGCAAGACCGCCAAGCTCGCCGCCGAGGTGGTCCGGGCCGTGGCCCGGGACCTGGACGGCTGAGGCACGGCTACCGCTGCGCGACCAGGAGCCAGGTGGCTCGGGTGGGGAACTCCAGCTCACCCGAGTCCGGGTTCGCCACCGGCGCGACGCCGAGCAGCTGGACCTGGGCGGTCTGCAGGGTGTCGCCGGGCTCCGGCAGGGTGAGCGTGTAGCTCTCCTGCGCCTTCGGGGTGAAGACGGGGCTACGACCGGTGGTCTGCTGCCCGTCCGGCCCGACGTAGGCGAACACGACCGACCAGGGCGCCTCGGACACCTCCGACGGCACGCTGATCTCCACGGCGGCGCCTGCGGGAACCGCGAGGCTGGCCTTGGCCTGCTCGTCGTTCGTGCAGTCCCGCAGCTTGATGTCGCAGTACTGGGCGGGGCCGACGGTCGACTCCTGACCGGCCACGGTCCAGGTCACCCGAGGGTTCCCGCCGCCGCACCCGGCGACCAGGAACAGCGTGCCGAGGAGCAGGAGCAGGGAGCGGCGCACCCGCTCAGGCTACCGGCGCGGACGGGCGGTCCAGGACGGGTGCCCGGCCCGCGAGGCCGGGGATCAGCGTGCGGCCGCGGGCGACCAGCGCGGTCTGGATGCCGACGACCCCCACCACCGACGCGACCACGCAGAACCCGATCCAGAACGTGCTGTGCGGCAGCAGCACCCCGAGGGCGCCGCCGGACACCCAGGCCAGCTGCAGGACCGTCTCCGAGCGGCCGAACGCCGAGGCGCGCGACTCCTCCGGCAGGTCCCGCTGGATGACGCCGTCCAGGCAGACCTTCGCCAGGGCGCTGCCCGTCGCGCCGACCAGCCCGACGATCGCGGCGGTGAGGATGCCGGGGAACACGGCCGCGACGACCGCCGCCGCGCAGGCCGTCGCCACGCAGCTCACGATCATGATCTCGGGCCGGTCGAAGCGCAGCCGCGAGCCGACGCCGTTGCCGAGGAACGAGCCCGCGCCCGCGGCGGCGCCGATGATCCCGATCAGGAACAGCTGCCGGGCCGCGTCCCCCTCCACCTGCTCTTTGACGACGAACGCCACGAACAGGGTCAGGAACCCGGTCAGCACCCGGGCGCCGCCGTTGCCCCACAGCGCGACCAGCACGGACCGGCCGACGCGCTGCCGCTTGGCCCGACGGGTGCTGCGCAGCCGGGCGGGCACCTCGCCGGTGGTGATCTCGACCCACTTCGGGATGCGCAGGCTCAGCACGGCGCCCGCGATCCCGAGCGCGGCGGTGAAGTACAGCGCGCCCGGCGAGCCCTGGAAGTAGGCGACGCCGCTCGCGATCCCGCCGAACACCCCGCCCGCGACCAGGCCGAACGTGGTCAACCGGGAGTTCGTGGTGGCGAGGGTGATGCTCTCGGGCAGCACCCGCGGGGTGATCGCCGCCTTGAGCACGGTGAAGGACTTGGACAGCACCATCGCGCCGAGCGCGGCGGGATAGAGGATCCAGTTCTCGTAGTTCAGCGCCATGACCACGCACAGCACCGCCCGCCCGATGAACGCCGCGGACAGCGCCACCCGCCGCCCGCGCTGCAGCCGGTCCAGCAGCGGACCGATCACCGGCGCGACCACGGCGAACGGCGCGACGGTGATCAGCAGGTAGAGCGCGACGTTCGTCTTGGACTCCGCCGTGGCCGCGGCGAAGAACAGGGTGTTGGCCAGCGCGACGGCCACGGCGGCGTCCACCGCGTAGTCCATCATCGAGGCGTAGGTCAGGCTGGTCAGCCCGGACCGGTCGGCCCCGTCCGCCTGCGCGGCGCGCTTGAACGTGTTCACCGCACGGCCGGTGAGCTGCCGGGTGCGCATGCCTGCGACCCGGGTCACCGTGAGCTTCTTCGGCATGCCGGGCGGGGTGGCCGCCGTCGGCTCCGCGGCGGGGGCGTCCGCGGGGCCCGACACCGGGTTCCCCGCGCTCGGCGGGGGGCCGGGGTCGGTCGGGGGTGGCGGCGGGTCGCGGCGGTACTGGGCGGGGTCGTAGTCCGGGTCGTCGTGCCACGGGTAGCGGCGGTGGACCGTCGGGACGTACGGCTCGGGCTCGGGGCGCGGCGCGGGCTCCGGGGCGGGTGTGCCCCCCTCGACGACGGCCCAGCGGTCGTGCCCGCGACGGCCCCATCGCCGGTTCCCGTCGCGCGCCATGGGTCCATTCTGCCCGCCCGCGGCCCGCTGTCACCGGGTACGGCGCGGCTCACTGCCGGGTGAGTCGCACCCGGAAGGTCGTGGGCCACCGCTTGCCGGTGAGCAGGTACTCGTCCCCGGTGACGTGGGCGATCCCGTTGAGCACGTCGGCGTCCGCCCGCTGCTCGGCCGTGAGCAGGCCGGACGCGTCGACCTCGGCGGTGACCGCGCCGGTGGACGGGTCGATCCGGACCAGACGGTCGGTCTGCCAGACGTTGGCCCACACCTGCCCGCCGACGCACTCCAGCTCGTTGAGCGCGGTCTCCCCGGAGACGGTGACCGACCCGGTCTCGGCGAAGGTCCGCGGGTCGTGGAAGTGCAGGCGGTCGGTGCCGTCGGAGCGGACCAGGCGGGCCCCGTCGAGGCAGAGGCCCCAGCCCTCGCCCTGGACGGGGACCTGCCGGAGCAGGGTCAGCGTGGCCCGGTCCCACTGCAGCGCGACGCCGTCCTGCCAGGTCAGCTGCCAGATCGAGGACCCGACGACGGTGATCCCCTCGCCGAACAGGCCCTCGGGGATCGGAACGGCGCGCCGCACCGCGCCGGTGGCCGGGTCCAGCTCGCGCAGCTCGGAGGCGCCGACGAGGCCGGTGCCCTCGTAGAGCACGCCGTCCGCCAGCTCGAGCCCCTGGGTGAACGCGTGCGGATCGTGCGGGAGGGTGCCGAGGACCTCGACCCGGGCGGTCGGGGCGGAGGCCCCGCACGCGGCCACCACGGCCGCCGTCGCCAGCAGGGAACCCAGGATCCGGTGCATCGCGGGTGATGATGCCGGCCGGGAGTGGCCCGGATGGCACAATCGGCCCCGTTCGAGTCGGCGAGGGAGTGTCATGTCCATGAGCACCACGGTCACCGAGGCCGCCGAGACCTCCGAGGCCGTCGCGCTGGCCCGCGCCGCCGCGGTGGAGGAGGCCGCCACCGATCTCGGTGCGGAGGCCGCCGAGGCCGCCGTGGGCGAGCACCTCGGGAGCGTCGTGGAGGACGGGACCGCGGTCACGCACTCCTTCGCCGCGGTCGTCGCGGGGTACCGCGGGTGGCGCTGGTCGGTGACGGTCGTCGCCGCGCCGGAGGGGCCGGTCACGGTCAGCGAGGTCGTGCTGCTGCCCGGCGAGGACGCGCTGGTCGCGCCGGTCTGGGTGCCCTGGCAGGAGCGGATCCGGCCCGGCGACCTCGGGCCCGGGGACCTGCTGCCGGTCGAGCCGGACGACACCCGGCTGGTGCCCGCCTACCTCGAGTCGGACGACCCGGCCGTCGAGGAGGTCGCCGTCGAGATCGGGCTCGGGCGCACCCGGGTGCTCAGCCGCGAGGCCCGGCTCGACGCCGCCGCCCGATGGGAGGAGGCGCACGGACCGGACTCCGACCTGGCCCGTGCCACCGCGCTGGCCTGCGGGACCTGCGGGTTCTTCGCCCCGCTGGCCGGGTCGCTGCGGGCGGGCTTCGGCGTCTGCGCCAACGAGTACTCCCCGGCGGACGGGACCGCGGTGTCGGTCGAGTTCGGGTGCGGCGCGCACTCCGAGACCGAGGTGAAGGTCGGCTCGCCGATCCACGTCGCCGCTCTCGTCTACGACGACGGCGTGGACCTCGAGGACCGTTCCTGAACGACGGGTTCGGCACGGCCGCGCTACGCGCGGCCCTGCTCGCGGCCTGGGCGGACTCGCCGACCCGGTTCCGCGAGGACGCGAACGCCGAGGAGGACCTCGTCCTCGGCGGGTACGCCGCGACGTGGTTCGTCGAGCTGGCGCAGAACGCGGCCGACGCCGCGCGGGCGGCGGGTGTGCCGGGGCGACTGAGGGTCGTGGGGTCGGCGCACGACGGCGCCGAGCTGTGGGCCGCGAACACCGGGGCCCCGCTCGACGCGGCCGGGGTCGAGGCCCTGGCCTCCCTGCGGGCCTCCGCGAAACGCGATGACCCCGGCTCGGCGGGGCGGTTCGGCGTCGGGTTCGCGGCGGTCCTGCCGCTGACCTCGGCGCCGCGGCTGGTCACGGGGCCGGGCGTCGGCGTGCGGTTCTCCGCGGCGGACACGGTCGCGGCCGTGGGGTCCCTCCCCGGCCCGGCGGCCGAGCTGGCGCGCCGGGACGGGCACGTGCCGGTCCTGCGCCTGGTCTGGCCGGTGGACCCCGACGAGCCCGGTCCGCCGGCGGGGTTCGCGACGGAGGTCCGGCTGCCGCTGCGCGCCGGGCTGTCCGCGGACGCGCTGCTCGCCGAGGCCCGCGCGGCCGCCCCCGACCTGCTGCTGGCCCTGCCCGACCTGGAGTCGGTCACGGTCGGGGACGTCGAGGTGACGCGGTCGTCGCAGGACGCTGCTTCGGGCGGCACCGCGTCGGAGGACACCGCGTCGGGGGACATCGCGTCGGGGGACACCGCCGGGGTGAGCAGGGTGGTGGTCGGTGAGCGGGCGTACCTGGTGGTGCGGCGCTCGGTGGTCGCCGAGCCGGGGGCGGCGGTGGAGGAGCGGGCCCGGCGGCGGCGATCGCTGTGCTGGGCCCTGCCGCTGGACGCCGCGGGCGCGCCCGCGCCCTTCCGGCCCGACTCCGGTGAGGTCCTGCACGCCCCGACCCCCGGGGCGGAGCGGTTGGGCCTGCCCGCCCGGCTGATCGCCGACCTGCCGCTGGACCCGGACCGCCGCCGCGTCCGGCCGGGCCCGGCCACCGACGCCGTGCTGGCCGCGGCCGCCGAGGCGTACGTGGACCTGGTGCGCGCGGTGCCACCGGAGCACCGGTTGGCCCTGGTCCCGCCGCTGGACCTCCCGTTGTCCGAGCTCGACGGGCGGGTCCGCGCCGCGACCCTCGAGGCCCTCGCCGTGCACGCCTGGCTGCCCGCGGCCGGGGGTCGGGAGCTGGCGCCGCGGCGGGCGGAGTGGCTCGACCTGCCAGGGGCCGAGGGGCTCGCGGGTGTGCTGGCGGCCGCGGACGCCGGGTTCGAGGGGCTGGCGGAGGTCGATCCGGCCTTCGCCCCCCAGCTCGCCGCGCTCGGGGCGCGGCGGGTCCCGGCGGCGGAGCTGACCGACCGACTGCACGCCGTGGAGCAGGGTCCGAGCTGGTGGCGAGGGGTGTACGCGGCGCTGGAGCCCGCCGTCGAGACGGTGCCGGGGCTCGCGCAGGACCTGCGGGCGCTGCCCGTGCCGCTGCTCGACGGGCGGCTGGTCTCGGGGCCGCCGACCGTCCTGACGACCGCGGGCGAGCTCACCGGGGCCGAGCGTGCGGTCGCGGCGCTGGCCCTGCCGGGGTTGCACGTCGTCGACCCGGCCGCCGTGCACCCGTTGCTCGCGCGGCTCGGGGCCTGCGAGGTCGACGGCGCCGCGCTGCTGAACCACCCCGCCCTGCGGGAGGCCGTCGAGCGGTCCGTCGACGACGCCGAGGCGGGCCTCGATCCGGAGCCGCTGGCCGCCGCCGTGCTCGGGCTGCTCCGCGACCCGGTCCCGGGGCTGGGCGGGCTCGCGCTGCCGGACGCCGAGGGCGTCCCGAGCCGCGCGGACGAGCTGCTGCTGCCGGACGCCGCCGTCCGGGCGCTGGTCGATCCCGACGCGCCGATCGGGGTGCTCGCGCCGGAGTGGGCGGCCCGGTTCCCGCGGGAGGCGCTGGTCGCGGCCGGGGTGCTCGACGGGTTCGCCGTCGTCGTGGACGAGGAGCCCGCGGGCCCGGACCACGACCTGCACGACGAGGACCTGTGGTGGGACGAGCGCGAGCCCACCCGCGTGGTCGCCGTCCGCGATCTCGACCTGGTCGCGGACGCCGCCTGGCCCGCCGCTCTCGCGCTCCTGGCCTGCGCGCCGGGGACCCGGGCCGCCCTGCTGGAGCCGGGCGGGTACACCGGCTGGTGGCTGGCCCGCCACGCGCTGCTGGGCGGGCGGGAGCCCGGGTACTGGCGGCTGCCCTCGGCGGACGGGCTGGCGGGCCTCTACGACCCGGTGCCCGCCGTGCCGACCGGGGCGGTGACCCCGAACCGGGGCGGGATCGTCGACGAGGCCGTGCTCACGGCGGTCGGGGTACGCAGCGCGCTGGGGGTCGCCGACACCGAGGACGCCGCGGACCTGCTCGACCGGCTCGCCGACCCGGGGCGGACGGTCGGGGCGGGGCTCGGGGCCCGGGCCCACGCGGTGCTGGCCGCCGCGGTCGCGGACGGGCTCGTCGACGTGGCGGCGCTGGAGCTGCCCGACCACGTCCGATCGCTGGCGGGGACGGTCGTGCCGGTCGACGACGCCGTCGTGCTGGACGCGCCGTGGACCGCCGCCGTCCTGCCCGCGGCGGAGCTCGTGGTGGGCGGCGAGCCCGCGGCGCTGGCGGAGATCCTGGACCTGCCGCTCGCCTCGGAGGTCGTGCGCGGGGAGGTCGTCGGGGACGGGGAGCCGGTCGCCTGGTCCGATCTGCCCGACGTGGTCGTGGCCTGCCGCACAGCGGACCTGGCGGTGCCGCCCGGCGAGCTGCGGCTCCACGACCGCCTGGAGATCGATCTGGAGCGGCCCGAGAAGGGCCGGTTCCGCGTCCCCACCTGGGTCGACGCCCGCGGGACGGTGCACGCGGACGACCCGCTGCGGGCGCTGCTGGCGCTGCCCGGGTGGAGGGGGTGACCCCGGGTGGGGTACTGCGGATCGTGCTAGGAAGGCGGACGTGACAGACCGAGCAGCGGTGCGCCCCGACGTGCGCGGCCGCGTCGCCATCCTCTCGGTGCACACCTCCCCGCTGGAGCAGCCCGGCACCGGTGACGCGGGCGGCATGAACGTCTACATCGCCGAGACCGCCACCCGGATGGCGCGGCGCGGGGTGCCGGTGGAGATCTTCACCCGGGCCACGTCGTCGGAGCAGCCGCCGGTCGCCGAGCTCGCCCCGGGTGTGCTCGTGCGGCACATCGCCGCGGGCCCGTTCGAGGGGCTCGGCAAGAACGACCTGCCCGGCCAGCTCTGCGCCTTCACCGCGGGCGTGCTGCGGACCGAGGCGCGCCACGAGCCCGGCTGGTACGGCGTCGTGCACTCGCACTACTGGCTCTCCGGCCAGGTCGGCTGGCTCGCAAGGGACCGCTGGGGCGTGCCGTTGGTGCACACCGCCCACACGCTCGCGCGGGTGAAGAACGCCGCGCTGGCCGAGGGGGACGAGCCGGAGCCGATGGTCCGGGTCATCGGCGAGGACCAGGTCGTCGCCGAGGCGGACCGGATGGTGGCCAACACCGACACCGAGGCGCGCCAGCTCGTCGAGCTGTGCGGCGCCGACCCGCTGCGCACCGTCGCGATCCCGCCGGGGGTGGACCTGGAGCGCTTCCGGCCGGGGTCGCGAGCGATCGCGCGGTCCCGGCTGGGGATCGCGCCGGACGCCGTCGTGCTCGGGTTCGTCGGCCGGATCCAGCGGCTCAAGGCGCCGGACGTGCTGCTGCGCGCTGCCGCGGAGATGCTGCGCCGCGACCCCGGTCTGCGGTCCCGGCTGGTCGTGCTCGTCGCGGGCGGGCCGTCCGGGTCCGGTCTGGCCGAGCCGACGTCGTTGCAGGAGCTGGCGGCCCACCTGGGAATCGCGGACGTCGTCCGGTTCCTGCCGCCGCAGGGCGGCGCGGCGCTGGCGACGGTCTACCGGGCCGCGGACGTCGTGGCGGTCCCGAGCCACAACGAGTCCTTCGGCCTGGTCGCGCTGGAGGCCCAGGCCTGCGGGACACCGGTCGTGGCGGCGGACGTCGGCGGGCTGCCGGTGGCGGTCGCGGACGGCCGGTCCGGGTTGCTGGTCCCGGGGCACGGGGCCGGACGGTGGGCCTCGGCGCTGGCCGCGGTGGCGCTCGACCCGGTCCGCCGCGAGCGGCTGGCGGCGGGCGCGGTGGCCCACGCGCAGGACTTCTCCTGGGACCGCACGACCGACGCGCTGCTCGCCACCTACGCGGACGCGGGCCGCGAGCACGACGCCCGCCTGCGGCGCAGGCTCGTCACGGGCATCATCGACGCGTGAGCATCGACGCGCAGGTCAAGGCGGCCCTGGACGAGCTGGAAGTCCCCTACACCCGGCGGGACGAGGGCCAGTACCTGGTCACGCTCGAGGGGACCAACCGGCTCAACACCCCGACCTGGCTGCTGGTGCGGGAGCAGTCGGTGTTCGTGCAGGCCTTCGTGTGCAGGCAGCCGGACGAGAACCACGTCGGGGTCTACCGCTACATGCTGCAGCGCAACGCCCGCCTCTACGGCGTGCACTACGCCCTGGACCGGGTCGGGGACATCCACCTGATCGGCCGGATCCCGCTCGTCGCCGTCGGGCCGGACGAGATGGACCGGGTGCTCGGCCAGACCCTCGAGGCCGCGGACGGGGACTTCAACACGTTCCTGGAGCTCGGCTTCGCCGAGTCGATCAAGCGCGAGCACGCCTGGCGCAGCGAGCGCGGCGAGTCGCTGGCCAACCTGATGGCCTTCGAGCACCTCTTCGAGTAGGCCGGTCGGGGGACCGCTAGGGTCCGCCCGTGCGCGCTCTCGGCAAGATCGTCCTCGCGGCCGCCGCGGTCGCCGCCCTGGCCTCCTGTTCGTCCCCGGCCCCGGCGGCCGCCCCGACCGCGGCCGCACCGGCGGCCGCCCCGAGCGCGGCGGTGCTGCCGGTCTGCACCGCGGACGACATCGTCGTCGGGGGTGCGCCGGGCACCAGGCCCACCATCACCGTGCCGGACACCTGCGCGCCGCCCACGCAGCTGCTGAGCAAGGACCTGCTCGTCGGCCCGGGCGCGGAGGTCGTCCCCGGCTCCACGCTGCTCACGAACTACGACCTGGTCACCTGGTCGGACAAGCGTGAGCTGGACGCCTCCTGGAACCGCGGGGAGCCGTTCGCGCTGGAGGACGTGGGCCGGGCTCCCGTGATCGACGGCTGGAACGAGGGCGTCGTGGGGATGCGCGAGGGCGGGCGCAGGCTGCTCGTCATCCCACCGGACAAGGGCTACGGCGCGGGCGGGCGCGGCATCGCGCCGAACGAGACCCTCGTGTTCGTGCTGGACGCGGTGACCGTCACCCCGTAGGCCCGTGCAACCCGATCCGGTGTCCGTTCCGTCCTGGGGGCGAGACGGACTGGGGAGGGTGTCATGCAGCTGGTGGACGAACGGCCGGTCGAGGCTCCGGGATGGGCCCCGCGGAGGGCTCTGCGTGGCAGGCGGGGGCGCTGGATCGCCGGGATCGTGACCGGGGTGGTGGTGCTGGCCTCGGCGTCGATCGTGACGGGCGTGGCCATGGAGACCTCCCGGGGCTCGTCGGGCGGGGCGGTGTCCCTCGGGCCGGGCGCGGGATCGGGCGCGGGATCGGGCGCGGGATCGGGCGGGGCGGGGACGCCCGAGGCTGCAGGCGGTTCCGAGGCGGGCTCCGCGCCGGGCATGTCCGCCCCCGCCGCCCCGCTCACGGCGGAGTCGGACGCGCTCGACCGGTCCGCCCCCGCCGTCACGCCGACGGACCCGGGTTCGGCCGGGATGGACGTGATCCGCACCGCCCGGCTGTCCCTCGAGGTCGCGGACCCGGTGGCCGCCGCGGCGGAGGTGCGGCGGGCCGTCGCGGCGGCGGGCGGGTTCGTGGCCGAGGAGCGCTCGGGCACGTCGGCGGCCGGGTTCACCCTGCGGGTGCCGACCGACCGGCTCGACGCCCTCACCGAGCGGCTCGGGGCCCTCGGCACCGTGACCGCGCGCGGCAGCGAGGCCCAGGACGTCGGCGGGCAGGTCGCGGATCTCGACGGCCGGATCGCCGCGCAGCAGGCCAGCGTCGCGCGGGTCCGCGGGCTGCTCGACCGGGCCACGACGATCAACGAGATCGTGTCGGTCGAGTCGGAGCTGGCCTCCCGCGAGGCCGACCTGGAGTCCCTGCAGCGCCGGGTGGCGCTGCTGCGCGACCAGGTGTCCTTGGCCACAGTGGAGGTCGCGGTGTCCACCGCCGTCGTCCCCGCGCCACCGGCCGCGGGCGGGTTCCTCGGCGGGCTCGCGGTGGGGTGGCAGGGCCTGCAGGCCGTCGGGGCCGCGCTGCTCGCGACGCTCGGGTTCGTGGTGCCGATGCTGCCGATCGTCGCCGTGCTCGTGGGTCTGGGATGGCTGGTGCGCCGGGCCGTCCTGCGGCGCCGCCGTCCGGACCCGGGCCCCGCCGCGGAGGCCTGAGTTACCCTCGGACGACCGTCGAGCGAACCCCGGGAGGACGCGATGGGCGCGCGCCCCCTGGTGCGCAAGGGTGCCGACCCGCTGTGGGCCCAGCTGCTCGCCGACCTGCGCTCCCGGTTGGACGCGCACGAGTTCGACGTCACCTTCCCCGGTGAGCTCGCGCTCGTCGCCGAGTACCGGGTGAGCAGGCACACCGTGCGGGAGGCCCTGCGCAGGCTGCGCGAGGAGGGCCTGGTCGTGGCGGGCCGGGGCCGGGCGCCGCGGCTGGCGGGGCCGGTCGAGATCGAGCAGCAGCTCGGGTCGGCCTACAGCCTGTTCTCCGCGGTGGAGTCGACCGGGCGCGAGCAGCGCAGCGTCGTCCGCACGCTGGACGTGCGGGCGGACGGCGTCGTCGCGGACCGGCTCGGCCTGGAGGCCTCCACCCCGCTGGTGCACCTGGAGCGGCTGCGGCTCGCGGAGGGCGAGCCGCTCGCCGTCGACCGGGTGTGGCTGCCGGAGGAGATCGCGGCGCCGCTGCTGGACGTGGACTTCACCCACACCGGTGTCTACCCGGAGCTGGAGCGGCTCTGCGGGATCCGGGTCGCGGGCGGCCGGGAGGACATCCGCGCGGTCGTGCCCAGCGCCGAGGAACGCAGGCTGCTCGAGATCGACGGCGGCGTGGCCGCGTTGGCGATCGAGCGGCTCGGTCGCTCCGGGGGGCGGGCCGTCGAATGGCGGCACACGCTGGTGCGGGGCGACCGGTTCACCCTCACCGCCCAGTTCAGTGCGAAGGACGGGTACCTCGTGGGGGCGGCTCCCTAGGCGACCGGCACCGAGACGCCGATGCCGCCGCGGGTGTCCGCGCCGTAGTGGGCGATCTCGGCGGGCAGGTCCAGCGCGGCCATGCGCGGCGCGGCGTCCTCGCCCAGCAGACGCGCGGGCACCAGCCAGCTGACCTCGAACTCCAGCCCGTCGGGGTCCTTGGCGTAGAGCGCCTTGGTGGTGCCGTGGTCCGTGGCGCCGACGAGCGCGCCGTGCTCGCGCAGCACCCCCTCGATGCGGGCGAGCTCGCCGAGCGTGTCCACCTCCCACGCCAGGTGGTAGAGGCCCACGGTCGAGGACCCGGCCGTCGGGGCGCCCGCGTCCGCGCCGATCGCGAACAGGCCCAGGTCGTGGTCGTTCGTGGACCCCTCGGCCTGCAGGAACGCCGCGCGCCCCGGGATGGACATGACCACCCGGAAGCCCAGGGTGGTGGCGTAGAAGTCGACGCTGCGGTCGACCTCGCGGACGTAGAGCACGGCGTGGTTGAGGCGTTGCACGGGCATGGCGGACACTTCCCATCGGTTGATGATTCAACGATACCGTCGGTCAGATGAATGTTCAAGCGATTGGGCGTAGGCTGAGCCGCATGGAGGAACCGCGCTGGCTCTCGCCCGCCGAGCTCAAGGCCTGGATGGCGTTCGTCGCCGCGACGACCCTGCTCGACGGCGCGCTGGACCGCCAGCTCCAGCGGGACTCCGGCATGCCGCACGCCTACTACCTCATCCTGGCCATGCTGTCCGACGCCCCGGATCACACGCTGCGGATGAGCGAGCTCGCCTCCGCGACGCAGAGCAGCCAGAGCAGGCTGAGCCACGCCGTCACGCGGCTGGAACGCCAGGGCTGGGTGCGCCGCCGCCCGTGCCCCGACGACCGCCGCTCGACCTTCGCCACCCTCACCGAGGACGGTCTGGCGGCGCTGCGGGCGGCCGCGCCGGGACACGTCGGGACGGTGCGGGACAACCTGTTCGACGCCCTGACCCCCGAGCAGGTCGGCCAGCTGGAGACGATCTGCGGCGCGATGCTCGCCCGGCTCCGACGTGATCCGGACGCCACCCCGATCCCGGGGAGCTGCCCTTAGGCTGTCCCGCATGCCGACTCTCGTGTTGCTGCGCCACGGCCAGAGCGACTGGAACGTGAAGAACCTGTTCACCGGATGGGTGGACGTGCCACTCTCCGAGGTCGGCGAGGGCGAGGCGCGCCGCGGCGGCGAGCTGCTCAAGGAGCAGGGCATCCTGCCGGACGTCGTGCACACCTCCCTGCTGCGCCGGGCGATCAACACCGCCAACCTCGCGCTCGACGCCGCCGACCGGCACTGGATCCCGGTGCACCGGGACTGGCGGCTCAACGAGCGGCACTACGGCGCCCTGCAGGGCAAGGACAAGAAGCAGATCCGCGAGGAGTTCGGGGACGACCAGTTCATGGTCTGGCGCCGCTCCTACGACACCCCGCCGCCGCCCATCGAGAAGGGCTCGGAGTGGTCGCAGGACGCGGACGCGCGGTACGCGGGGACCGAGGCGCCGCTGACCGAGTGTCTGGCGGACGTCGTCGTGCGGATGCGGCCGTACTGGGACGAGGCCATCGCCCCGGACCTGCGGGCGGGCAAGGTCGTGCTGGTCGCGGCCCACGGCAACTCGCTGCGCGCGCTGGTCAAGGAGCTGGACGGGATCTCCGACGCCGACATCGCGGGCCTCAACATCCCCACCGGCATCCCGCTGCGCTACGAGCTGGACGACTCGCTCGCCCCGATCACGAAGGGCGGCGAGTACCTCGACCCGGCGGCGGCCGAGGCGGCCATCGCGGGCGTGGCGAACCAGGGTCGGTGAACGCCTCCTGAACGGGGAGGGAACATCCCCCGTTCAGGGAGTCAGGAGCCTCACCTTCGGCCCCTGAGGGTGGCGTCCGGCCTGGTCACCCGGCCTACGATGCGGCCGTGAACACCGTGGCGTCCGCGACGTTGGTCGCCGTCGCCCTCGGCTTCGGGCTGTGGGCGGGCTGGTTGATCGGCCGCAGCCGGAGCCTGCGGCCGACCGCCCGTCCGGAGACCCGGCGGGTGCCCACGCTCGCCGAGCTCCTGCAGCGCACCTTCCGCACCACCGGCTCCGGGCTCGCCGTGCTGTCGGGCTCGGGCGAGGTCGTGCTGCACAACCGGCGGGCCGCCGAGCTGGGCGTCGTCCGCGCCGGGCGGCCGGACCCGCGGGCCTGGGCGGCGTGTCGCCGGGTGCTCGACGGCAGCGTGCAGACCGACGTCGTCGACCTCGCCCCGCTCGACGCAGGCGGCCCGGGGCGCAGGCCCGCCGCCGTCGTCGCGACTGTGCAGGGGCTGGGGGACGGGTTCACCCTGGTCGAGGCCGCGGACATGTCCGAGTCGGTGCGCCTGGAGGCCACCCGGCGGGACTTCGTGGCCAACGTCAGCCACGAGCTGAAGACGCCGGTCGGTGCGGTCGGGCTGCTGGCCGAGGCCGTGCTGGACTCCGCGGACGACCCGGAGACCGTGCACCGGTTCGCCACCAAGATCCTGCGCGAGTCCACCCGGCTCGGGGCTCTGGTCACCGAGCTGATCGCGCTGTCCCGGCTGACCGGCGCCGAGGCGCTGCCGGACCTCGACACGGTCGAGGTGGACGAGGTCGTCACCGAGGCGCTGGCCCGCGCGCGGTTGTCCGCCGAGGCGGCGGGCATCGACATCACCGTCGACGAGCCGTCCGGGCTGGAGGTAGCCGGGGACCGGACGCTGCTGGTCACAGCCCTGTCGAACCTCGTCGAGAACGCGATCGCCTACTCGCCTGCCGACGCGTCGGTGTCGGTCTCGCGGCGGGTGGAGGCCGGCTGGGTGGAGATCGCGGTGACCGACCGCGGCATCGGGATCGCCCCCGAGCACCAGGTCCGGGTGTTCGAGCGGTTCTTCCGGGTGGACCCCGCCCGCTCCCGGGCGACCGGGGGGACGGGGCTGGGGCTCGCGATCGTCAAACACGTGCTGGCGAACCACGGCGGCGAGGTCCGGCTCTGGAGCCGGCCCGGCACCGGCTCGACGTTCACCATGCGACTGCCCGCGACCGGGGACACCCGGCGGGACCGAGAATCGGCCGGGGCGTCCGGTCGAGCTGGAGGATGAGATGACCCGTGTGCTGATCGTCGAGGACGAGGAGTCCTTCGCCGACCCGCTCGCGTTCCTGCTCCGCAAGGAGGGGTTCACCGCCGCCGTCGCGACCACCGGGCAGGAGGCACTGGAGGAGTTCGACCGCAACGGCGCGGACATCGTGCTGCTCGACCTCATGCTCCCCGGGATGAGCGGCACGGACGTGTGCAAGGCGCTGCGCACCCGCTCGGCCGTCCCGGTGATCATGGTGACGGCGCGGGACAGCGAGATCGACAAGGTCGTCGGGCTGGAGCTCGGCGCGGACGACTACGTGACCAAGCCCTACTCGGCGCGCGAGCTGATCGCCCGGGTGCGAGCGGTGCTGCGGCGCGGCGGGGAGACCCCCGAGGCGGACGACGCCGGGGTGCTGGAGGCCGGTCCGGTGCGGATGGACGTCGAGCGGCACGTGGTGTCGGTCAACGGCGCGGACGTGCCGCTGCCGCTCAAGGAGTTCGACCTGCTGGAGTACCTGCTGCGCAACGCGGGCCGGGTGCTGACCCGCGGGCAGCTGATCGACAGGGTCTGGGGCGCGGACTACGTGGGGGACACGAAGACCCTCGACGTGCACGTCAAGCGGCTGCGGGCGAAGGTCGAGGACGACCCGGGTACCCCCAAGCACCTGGTCACCGTCCGCGGGCTCGGCTACAAGTTCGAGGGGTGAGGGTCACGGGCCGGGCACGGTCGGGGTACGGCCCGGTAACCTGACCCGTCGTGCGACTGGGTGTGCTCGACGTCGGTTCCAACACCGTGCACCTGCTGGTGGTGGACGCCCGGCGGGGCGGTCACCCGACCCCGGCGACCTCGCAGAAGGCGGAGCTGCGGCTCGCCGAGCACCTGGACCCCTCGGGGGCGCTGACCGAGACCGGGGCCGCGTCCCTGCTCAAGGCGGTCGCCGAGGCTCGGGACTCGGCCGCGGAGCTGGGCTGCGACGACATGATCGCCTTCGCCACCTCCGCCCTGCGGGACGCCACGAACTCCGCCGCGGTGCTGGCCCGGGTGCGGTCCGAGACCGGGGTCGCGCTCGAGGTGCTGCCCGGCGAGGACGAGGCGCGGTACACCTTCCTGGCCGTCCGCCGCTGGTACGGCTGGTCGGCGGGGCGGCTGCTGTGCCTGGACATCGGCGGAGGGTCGCTGGAGCTCGCGGCGGGCCGGGACGAGCACCCGGCCTCGGCCGCGTCGCTGCCGCTGGGGGCGGGGCGGCTGACCCGGGAGTGGTTCGCCGAGGACCCGCCGTCGCGGCGCGAGGTGGAGCTGCTGCGCGAGAAGGTGGACGCGGACCTCGCGCCGGTCGCGCGCGAGCTGCGCAAGGTGGGGGAACCGGACCTCGCGGTGGGCACCTCGAAGACGTTCCGCTCGTTGGCCCGCTTGACGGGCGCGGCGCCGTCGGGTGCGGGGCCGCGGGCGAGGCGGGTGCTCACCCACGCCGGGCTGCGGCAGCTGGGGTCGTTCATCAGCCGGATGTCCTCGGCGGACCTCGCGGAGCTGGAGGGGGTGAGCCCCTCGCGGGCCCACCAGCTCGTCGCCGGAGCGGTCGTCGCGGAGGCCACGATGCGGGCGTTGAAGATCACCGAGCTGGACATCTGTCCGTGGGCGCTGCGCGAGGGTGTGATCCTCCGGCGGCTCGACACGCTCGACGGGTCGACGCGGGGCGACCGCTCGGCGCAGGACACGCCCCCATCCCTTGGACGCTTGACGACCGACGGGGCACGGTGTACCGGATGAGTTCCGAGACCGACCAGCCGCGGCAGCGCACGGTCGCCGAGCTCCTCGCCGAGAACGGCGGGGCGGCGACCGGGCGGCGCAGGCGACGCC